>JBBUCQ010000046.1:0-2198 GCA_038057715.1 Patescibacteria group bacterium
ACTTATTTGGAATTGGAAGAAAAAAATCTGGAAATAAAAGAATTGCGAAGAAAAGGCGTTACAAGCGATGAAATGAAAAAGCGCTTTTTACCGTATTTAGAGCGCGAAAAGGGGATTAAGGCGACGACCGTATTTTTTACGGATTTGGAAGGCCGTCTTCATGCGCTTGATTATGACAAAAATTATTTACTCGGAGCGGAAGACAATCTAACCTTTGATGGAAGCTCAATTCACGGTTTTACTCCGCAAAAAGAATCGGATTTGCGTTTAAAAATTGACTGGACGACTTTCCGCTGGGCGCCGAGCGATCTTTTTGGCGCCGGAAAAGTTTTGGTTTTTGCCAATGTGTGCGATAAAGACGGTTCTCTGTATTCATCCGATTTCAGATCCCGCTTAGCGACTCTATGCGATGAATTAAAGAGAAAAGGGATTACAATAAATGTTGCGCCTGAAATTGAAGGTTTTATTTTTAAAGGAGTGAAAGCCGAACAGGTGTTTGATGAAAAAGTTGGGTTTGAATTGGCTACAATGAGCGGATATTTCAGTTCATTGCCACAGGATACTTTGAGGCTTTTCATAGATAAATTTGCGGAAGTTCAGCGCGCATTCGGTTTTGAAAATGAAAAAGACCATCCGGAAGTCGCACCGGCACAATTTGAATTGAATTTTAAATACACCGGAGCGCTTGATACCGCTGATCAAATTCAGCTTTATAAACTTCTCGCGAGGCAAGTCGCCAACATGATGGGGCTTACCGCGTGTTTTTTACCGAAGCCGGTTGCGGGCCTAAACGGCAGTGGAATGCATATAAATATGTCGTTTATGAAAAACAGCAAAAATATTTTTTATGATGCGAAAGGAAAACATAATTTGTCGGAAAATACTTATAAATTTATAACCGGAGTTTTGTATCACGGTTATGATTTGTGCATGGTGATGAATCCGAGCGTGAACGCGTATCGCAGGCTGGATCCTCATTTTGAAGCGCCGAACGAAATAAAAGTATCTTCAACCGACCGCGGCTCAATGGTTAGAATTCCGATCGGGAATGAAAAAAGTGCGCGAATTGAAGTACGCACTGTTGCGCCGGACGTAAATCCGTATTTATGTTTTTATGCCTTGGTTAAGGCCGGTTTGGACGGAATGGAGGCTGACGAAGCTGAACTTAAGAAAATGGAGAAGTGGGCTTTTGAAGGCGAAACAAAAAAACTTCCGGGGGATATTTATGATGCGCTTGAATATTTTGAAGCCAGTAAATTTATGGCGGATGTTATGAATAAAGATAATCATACGAAATATGCGCAATTAAAACGCGCCGCGGCGGACAGAAGCCCGAAAAATTTGGGTAAGAAAATTAAATCCGGCGAAATTTTATTCCATCATGAAGTGGCGAATCAGTTGCTTTGGAGTGATTTTTAAGAAACATGATATAATTAGCGCATGATTACACTTAATTTAAATCTTTTGGATCTTTCCGGAAAAACAGCAATCGTTACAGGCGGCGCAATGGGAATCGGTTTCGGCATTGTACAGCGTCTCGCTGAAGCGAAAGCTAATGTAGTTATTGCCGATGTTAACATTGATGTCGCCAACAAAGCGGCGGCGGATTTAGGCGGTAAAGGGTTTAAAGCGCTTGCCGTTTCAGTAGATGTTTCAAAGGAGGCTGATGTGCAGAAAATGGTTGATGAAACGGTGAAGAAATTCGGCGGAGTTGATATTTTGGTGAATAACGCGGGAATTTTTCCTAGTAATCTTGTTATGCAAATGTCGGCAAAGGATTTTGAAAAAGTTATTGGCGTAAATTTGGAAGGGGTATTTTTGTGCACCAAAAAAGTTGCGGAACAGATGATTAAACAGGGCAGAGGAGGCAGAATCGTAAATATTACTTCCATAGATGCGTTGCATCCATCTACAATCGGACTTGCGCATTATGACGCGTCAAAACACGGGGTTTGGGGATTTACAAAAAATGTTGCGCTTGAACTCGCGCCACACAAAATTTGGGTTAATGCGATCGCGCCGGGAGGAATTACGACTCCGGGGGTTGCCTCTATGCAAAAAGGCGCTTCGTCCGATGCCTCATCCGGCACTTCATCAGGCGTTGATATGCAAAAAATGATGGAAGCGTTTTTGGCGAAAATTCCGATGCGCAGAATGGGAGAACCCGATGATATTGCAAAAGTCGCGTTATTTTTGGC
>JBBUCQ010000047.1:0-1525 GCA_038057715.1 Patescibacteria group bacterium
TTCCACTTCCGGCAAATATTTCATTTCGTATTTTTCGCGTTTAAGTTCACTTTCATAGTGGTCCTTTTCGGATTTTGAGCCGAGATATGTGCCGAGCCCCATTGAAAAAGCCCCGGCAACAAGCGTTGCCAGCGCGGCAAGTAAAATTGTTTTTTGCTCCGCACCTCCACCCGTCATACCGGCGATTATCGCGAAAGTGGAAACTACTCCGTCGTTAAATCCAAACACCGCTTCTTTTAGAACTCCGCCTACCCGCAAATGTTTTTCATAGTGCGGCCAATGTGTTGTCATAGCCCTATTCTAACCCGCGGATCCGTTTCAATCAAATGACCCGGCAAAGAAAACCCCGCGGCCTTTTTATGTCCGCCTCCTCCAAACTGCGAAGCCAGCGCGGCAAGATCAATCTCGTCCCGCGTGCGAAAAGATCCTTTGATTGTGCCTTTTCTATCCTCATATAAAAGACAGCACATTTTTCCATCAGGCACGGAATTTAAATAATCAATTGCACCCGTAGTATCCTCCAATTTAGCTCCGGTCTCTTCAAAATCTTTTTCGGAAACAGCGGATGCGACAACTTGTTTGTCATTCACTTTTATTTTTTCAAAAATACGGCCGTAAAGTTTTAACTGTGAAATATTGGTTGAATGAAATTGACGACGCGCAATAGTTTTATAATCCGCTCCATGCCACAAAAGTTCGCCTGCGATATTTAAAACTTCCGAAGTTGTATTTGAATGCATAAAAGAACCGGTATCAAAATAAAGACCGTTTAAAAGACAAGTTGCAATTTCTCTTGTAATTTTAAATCCGCAAAATTTCAAAAAGCCATACAAAATTTGAGTGGCCGAAGCCGCCTCGCTATTAACAATATTAATTTGTCCGAAATTATCATTGCTCGCGTGATGATCAATATTAATAACCGGCGGAGTACCCGAAAAAAGATTGGATTTTTTTTCATGAAACTTAGACATATAGCTCGCGCCGCAATCAACAAATACAAGCGCATCAGCATCGTCTCTATCGAAGTCCGTTTTAAATTCGTTTACTTCCGGCAAGAAATCGCAGTAGCCCGGAGCGGGATCAACGCATGCGGAAACAACATTTTTATTCCACTGATATTTTAACGCGAGACGCAAAGCAAGATTGGAGCCGACAGCATCGCCATCAGGCCCGCGGTGGGAAATAATCACGATTTTCCGCGCGTCCGACAGTAAATTTTTAGCCTTCAGAAATTCAACTTCAAGATTTTTCATTTTATTTTTAATGCTTTAATAAAGGAGAGAACTATAACAAAGAACCGTGGCATACTTGAAACAAATTCCATTGCGAAAACCGGATTAAGTCGGCTTAAACTTTTAGCCCGCCAGCATTGACATTATCGGAGAATTATTACACTTTACATCTGCCCGAGCAGACGCAAAACCCGAAGTAGTTGACAAGGATCGCCGAAAGTTTCACCGTCACCATCCAACCATTGACTTAATAAAAAAACATAGCTAGGCTAACCTCCATTAGCTCAAATTAA
>JBBUCQ010000048.1:0-4403 GCA_038057715.1 Patescibacteria group bacterium
CTCTCAATTTTAAACGCAATTATCCGTGAATTTATTGAAACTGCAGAACCGGTCGGGTCGCAGACTATAATGATGAGTTACCATTTTTCGGTTTCGCCGGCGACAATCAGAAACGAAATGGCGGATTTGGAAAACGAAGGGCTTATTTGCCAGCCTCACACTTCGGCGGGGCGAATTCCAACGGATACCGGCTACCGTTTATATGTTGATGAACTCGCCGATTACGAAATTGCCGAGAAACAAGCGGAAAAAGCTCTGCAAAAAGTTTTAATAAATTACCAACTGCAAAAAGCGCGGGAGAAAATTTATGATGCGGTCCGCATTTTATCTCAAGCAACTGACACCGCGAGTTTCGCAACCCTGCCGGATAACCGCCGAACTTTTTACCTCGGAATTTCAAATGTATTGCGTCAACCCGAATTTGCGCGCGATCCGATGCGCGCTTCGCAAGTGATTGAAGTTCTGGAAAATAATGATAATTTTGTCACCACTCTTAATGAACTTAATATCGGCAAAGATGTGAAAATTTTTATAGGCCATGAAAATATTCTGCCTCAAATTCAATCGTGCGCTATGATAGTCGGGAAATATGAGATTGATGGATTTAAGGGGTTTTTGGGACTGCTCGGATCCACGAGAATGAAATATCCGTTTAACCACGCAATGGTGCAAAAAGTGCTGGAATTACTTAAAAAATAAATATGACTGACGATATCAAAAATGACCAAACCGGCGACCAAGCCGAACAAGATATTGCTCAAGCTAATAAGCAAATTCAAGAGCTGACCGAAACGGCAAAACGCGCAATGGCGGATCTTCAAAATTATCGCAAGCAAGTTGAAAAAGAACGCAAAGACTTCGCGGCGTTTGCAAACGTTATGCTTTTAGTGGAACTTTTGCCGATTTTGGACAGTTTCAATCGCGCATTTTCCCAAGTCCCCGAGGAAATTAAAAAAACAGAATGGTTTAAAGGCGCGCTGGGAATTGAACAACAACTTGCCGCCGTTATGCGCAAACAAGGAATTACCGAGATGGAATCGCAAATTGGCAAAACATTGGATACAAAAATACACGAACCAATAACTGTCGGCCCCGGAGAAAAAGATATTATTATTGAAGAATTTGAAAAGGGATATCTGTTGGGCGAAAAAGTTTTGCGACCGGCTAAGGTGAAGGTGGGGAACGGGGAACCGCACGATCTGTAAAATTAACCCTTGACGCCAGCCTATTAGCACTCTAAAATAGTGAGTGCTAATCTTTAATTTACACACTTTTATGTCTAAAATCATAGGAATAGATCTCGGAACAACCAACTCATGCGTCGCGGTAATGATGGGCGCTGAACCGATTGTAATCCCAAATACGGAAGGCGGACGCACAACTCCGTCCGTTGTCTCTTTTAAAGGCGACGAACGCATTGTCGGAGTCAGCGCAAAACGCCAATCAATCGTAAATCCGGAAAATACTGTTTACTCGGCAAAACGATTTATCGGGCGGCAATATGACGAATGTACCGAAACCGCAAAACGCATGCCTTTCAAAGTTATTAAAGGCAGAAACGGCGAAGTTGAACTTGAAATTGCGAAAAAGCAATATAGGCCGGCGGAAATTTCCGCAATCGTTCTCCAAAAATTAAGAGCCGATGCCGAAGCATATCTCGGCGAAAAAGTTACTGAAGCCGTTATTACGGTTCCTGCATATTTTAACGATTCGCAGAGACAAGCCACAAAAGACGCGGGAAAAATTGCGGGATTGGAAGTTAAAAGAATTATTAACGAACCTACTGCCGCATCTCTCGCTTACGGTTTGGATAAAAAAGGCGGATTGAAAAAAATCGCTGTGTTTGACTTGGGCGGCGGAACTTTTGACGTTTCAATTTTGGAACTTGGAGAAGGAGTTTATGAAGTTTTATCCACAAACGGCGACACGCAATTGGGCGGAGATGATTTTGATGACAAAATTATGCGCTGGATCATGGCTGAATTTAAAAAGGATCAGGGAATTGATGTGAGTAACGACAAACTTGCTTTACAGCGTCTTCGCGAGGCCGCGGAAAAGGCAAAAATTGAACTTTCAACTCTGCATGAGACGGAAATTAATCTTCCTTTTATTACCGCCGACGCTAGCGGGCCGAAACATTTAAATATAAAACTTACACGCGCAAAAATGGAAGATTTGGTAAGCGATCTGGTTGAACGAACCATTGAACCGTGCAAAAAGGCGATGGCTGACGCGAAAATTTACATGAGCGATTTAAATGAAGTTGTGCTTGTAGGCGGAATGACGCGCATGCCGGCTGTGATTGAAAAAGCAAAAATTCTTTTTGGGAAAGAACCGCATCGCGGAATAAATCCGGATGAAGTTGTTGCGCTCGGCGCCGCGATTCAGGGCGGAGTTTTGCAAGGAACCGTGAAAGACGTTTTGCTTTTGGATGTTACTCCCCTTTCGCTCGGCATTGAAACTTTGGGCGGAGTTTGCACCAAATTAATTGAAAGAAATACAACGATTCCAACTTCTAAATCTCAAGTTTTCTCAACGGCAAGCGACAATCAGCCGTCCGTTGAAATCCATGTTTTGCAGGGCGAACGTCCGATGGCGCTTGATAATAAATCGCTGGGCAAATTTGTTTTGGATGGAATTCCACCCGCTCCGCGCGGATTGCCTCAAGTTGAAGTGACTTTTGATATTGATGCGAATGGAATTCTGAAAGTTACGGCGCACGACAAAGCGACAGCCAAAAAACAGCATATTACGATTACTGGGTCGTCCGGTTTGACCGATACTGAAATTGAAAAAATGCGGAAGGAGGCGGAGAAATTTGCTGAAGAGGATAAGAAAAAACACGAATTGGTAGAGGCACGCAATAAGGCGGATTCGCTGATTTTCCAGACTGAAAAAACTTTAAAAGAACATGGTGAAAAAGTGAGCGACGAAGTTAAAAAACCTATAAATGAAAAAGTCGCGGAATTGAAAAAAGTTTTGGAGAACAAGGACGCGAGTAAAGAGGAATTGGAAAAAGGTTTTGAAGCGCTTTCGTCCGAATTGCAAAAAATCGGCGCGGAACTTTATAAAAATGTGCAGGCGGATGCGGCGAAAGGCGCCGAAGGAGCGGCAGGGGCTTCTGGCGGCTCTGCCGGCGCGACAGGCAAAAAAGGCGAAACTGTGGAGGGAGAGATTGTGGACGAAGGGAAGAAAGATTGACTATGCCCTCTTAATTGGATATAATTGGATATAGTTAGAATATCCAATTAAAACTATGCCAAAAAACGACCACAAAACAACAAAAATGCACACCGCTCCGGACAATTTTTCAAAACGAATTAAAAATATTCCTTTTGGTATTGTTTCCAAAATTGCCAAAATTGATGAATTAAAAGGGCAATGGATAACGGGGGCCCGTCTAAATCCTCAAGTTTTGGGAAGATTGAAGCGATCAGTTTTGATTACTTCAACAGGAGCTTCCACTAGAATTGAAGGCTCAAAACTCTCCGATGAAGATATTGAGAAACTAATGCGCGGTATAAATATCCAAAAATTTACCGATCGTGATAAACAGGAGGCAAAAAGCTATTATGAATTACTGGAAAACGTTTTTAATTCATGGAAGGGCTTGAAATTCAATGAGAGCGCAATCAAACATTTTCATAAAGAACTTTTGAAATATGTAGATAAAGACGAAAAACATCGGGGTGAGTATAAGAAAGGCGAAAATAAGGTACACATGATAGATGCCTCCGGTAAGTCAATCGGCATCCTTTTTGATACTGCGCCAGCTTATCTCACTCCCAGTAAAATGCGGGATTTAGTTGAGTGGACGCAAAAAAATCTGGCAGAAAACAAAAATCACCCATTACTCGTAATCGGAAACTTTTTAGTCGAATTCCTGAAAATCCATCCTTTTACCGATGGAAACGGAAGACTATCTCGTCTGTTAACAAACCTGTTTTTACTTCAAGCGGGCTATCTGTACATGCCTTATGTCTCCCATGAAAAATTAGTTGAAGATAATAAGCCGGATTATTACATTGCTCTTCGTAGAAGCCAAAAAACCATGGGCACCAAAAAAGAAAATATTATTGACTGGCTTAATTTTTTCTTGGAATTGGTTTTGAAACAATCACAAATGGCAGTGGAACTTTTATCAAAGGAAAATATAGAAAAGATTTTGTCGGAAAAACAGCTTATAGTTTTGCGTTATATTGAAAAAGTAAACGAAACAAGCACCGGTGATATTGTAAAAAATACCGAGATAGCGCGACCAACAATCAAGCAGGCTCTGGAAGTTTTATTAAGGCTTAAAAAAATTGAAAGAATCGGACTTGGGAGAAGTAGCAGATATAGAATTACCAAGATTATATAAATACAATACCAATATTTTATGCCCGGACAACTTTTTGACCTAT
>JBBUCQ010000048.1:4503-9942 GCA_038057715.1 Patescibacteria group bacterium
AAGATTATATAAATACAATACCAATATTTTATGCCCGGACAACTTTTTGACCTATTTAAGGGCTTGCTTGAAGCTTTATATGATATAGTCTGTCGCGAACTACAGCAAAAATATGACCGACATTAAAAAAGAAGAAGCCGAAGGGGAAATTTTACAAGAAACTCTTGATAGATTTGAGCAACGTAGTGATGAAAATCCGTGCGATGAAGATGAACTGGATGAATCAATCGTTACTCCTGCCACAAGCATAGATGAAATAGCTAAAAGAATAAAAAGAGCAGGGGCATTATCGCCTTCTTCTCCACTCAGAATAGGACTCCGGTTCTTAAGAGAAACTGATCCGAAACTGAATTAAACAAAGAATCTTCCAATAATACAAAAGACCTCCGGAACTTGCGTCCCAAAGGTCTTTTAATTCATCTAAATATTTCGCCGCTTAAAATCCATCAACTTTTTCTTCTTCTACGCTCTGGCTTTCCCTCCAATCATTAACCGCTTCCCGCCAGCTTTGTTCCAAATCCTGTATCCCTTCCAAAGCCGACATCGCATCTTCCGGAGAAGAAACAACTTGCGACCATGCCTGGGACAACGCATCTTTTGCCTGTTGGATTATATCGTTCAACGCAGTCATTAGCTCCGGATCGTTGTTGCTCTCACGCTTTAATTGCACCAGTTCCTTGGTGACTCCTCTCATAAGACCTTTTTCAACTTGCGTAAGCGTTTGCATGACATTACCGATCATTTGCACTTTTTGCTGCATTTCATCAAATTGCTGTCGAAGATCATTCACTTCATCCTGGCGATCCATCCACCATGCTTCCGGATCGGAAGCTGATTCTTCCGCCGCCGCGGCAAGCCCCTTTTCTATCTGATTAATCAAACCTTCGGCCTGCGACACATAGTCCGCAAAAGCAGCAAGTTCCGTTTTTCTATCTTCGCGGTTTGCGTATTTTTTCGCTGTGCGTGTGTAAAGTTTCTTTATCCTGTTCAATTCAGACTTCATTCTTTTAAGCTGGCTGGTCCAATTCTTTAACTCACGAGTGACATTTTTCAATTGTTCTACTTTTTGCGCTTTTTCCTGCACTCCTTGGCGGTTTTCCTGCAATGTTTCCCAGAACGCCCTATCCAAATCGTCGTATGTTGACCGCGCCTCGTTATACGCGTCAACATCTCCGCTATCCAGCGCGGATTTCATTACACCAAGAGCATCCACGCACATCTGCGTATAAATTACCTTTACGCTATCGTAAGCGGTCTGCATGTCTTCCTCAGCACCCAGCTTCTTTGCCCTATTCAATTCTTTTTCAAAATTCTTAAGTTCTCTGGTTTTGTCTTTTTCGCAACGTGCTTTCTTATCTTTTTCAAAATCCCTTTTGTTATCCTGCATTTGCCTGCCTTCATTGGCTTTTGAGCGCACGTCGTTGGAACTGTTATAAAAATCCTGGAAAAGACCGTTAAAATCATTTTGAATATCATTCAACGTGTCGCGAACATCGGAATTACAAACACCGCCCACTGACGCTTGGTCCGCCTTTACAAACAATGCGTCTATTTGAGATATAATCGCTGTCAAAGCTGAAACATCAGCATTTTTGTCTTGTCTTAAAATATCTTTTAATTGGCTATTAACATTTTTTAGTTCCTTGCGTCTATCTTCAATATTTCTCTTCGTATTTGCGCAATCCCTGGCCGGCCGCAAAACATCGTTAAACTGGGCATCAATGTCTTGCTGAGATGAATTACAATCCTGGACATTATTCCAGAAATCCTGCGTGCCGATTTCGGCTTGGCGAGCCTGAAGACAAGCGGCAAATTGTGCGAGTAAAGTATCCGTTGCGCTCGTATCCACTGCTGATTTTGTCTGCTTTTTAATATCCTGCAGTTCACGCTGCATATTTTTGACCCAGTTTTGCTGATCCTTAATGTGGCGTTGCTGGTTTCCGGCGTCGCTTTCTTTTGCCGGTTCTGCCGGTACCGTTGGTGTTGTCGCATCCTGCGCCAAAGCTTTTGAATAGGTGACAACGCCGATCACCACGAGAAGTACCGCCACAATTGCGGCAAGTGTTTTCTCCCTACTGGAGATTTTTTTTGTGTTTCCCATATTTTTGTTTGGGTTAAAAAATAAATAAAATATATTTTTGAATATTATCCTGTTGCCTGCGCATAACCAACGATTACCATTACTATTAAAAGCACGCCCGCCACGATGGCGAGAACTTTCTCTTGACTGGAGAAACTATAACGATGTGCCATATGTTTGTTTTTGTTAAAAAATAAAAATTTGGCTTTTTTATTTCTGCCTATTGTTATAATAACACATCTAGAGGAATCAGTCAAGTCCAAGAACGAAACGACCCTCAAATCAGGTTATTTTTTTAAAGAAAGTATGCTATAATATACGGATTTATTTGGGCGAATTTATGCCTAAAGAATCGGGCGTAATCGTTGCCGCTTGCCGCGCCGATGTGGATGAGCGAATTGAAGAAAAAAATAAAAAGGACAATCGCGAAGTTGTGGGACTGTATGTAAAATAAGGCTCTGTGGTATTCTATGTCCGTATGCTTGACTTAAAACTTATCCGCGAACAGGCCGAAACGGTTAAAAAAGCGCTTAAGAAAAAGCATATTGATCCGGTACAAATTGATAATTTGGTTTCGCTGGACAAAGAGTGGCGCAATTTAACGAAAGAAATTGAGGATTTGCAGGCGAAACGGAATAAAGTTTCAAAAGAAATACCAAGTTTGAAAGGCGCGGATAAAGCAAGTGCGCTAAAGGAAATGCAATTTGTAAAAGAACGATTGCAGGAGCTTGAACCAAAAGCGAAAAAACTTGATGAAGAAATTTCCGCGCTTTTGGCGAGTCTGCCAAATCCCCCGCTGGAAAGCGTACCGGAGGGAGCGGATGATACCGAAAATCAAGTTATAAAAACGGCGGGCAAATTGCCGAAATTTTCTTTTGAGCCGCTTGACCACGTTGAACTCGGGAAAAAGCTGGACTGGATTGATATTGAAAGCGCGGCCGCGATGAGCGGAACAAGATTTTATTATTTGAAAAATCAGGCGGTACTTCTGGAATTCGCGCTTGTTCAATTCGTAATGCGAAAACTTATCAAAAAAGGCTTTACGCCGATCATTCCTCCTGTGCTCGTAAAAGAGCATGCGATGTTTTCAACAGGATTTTTCCCGGCCGATCGCAATGAAATTTATCACGTGAACCCTGAGGACGACGATCTATATTTGGTCGGAACCGCGGAAGTTCCGCTTTGCATGATGTATGCCGGTAAAATTATTCCGAAAGAAGAATTGCCGAAACGCTTTGTGGGATTTTCAACATGTTTCCGCCGTGAAGCCGGAAGTTACGGGAAAGACACGCACGGAATTTTGCGCGTACACCAATTCGATAAAATTGAAATGTTCAGTTTTTGCCATCCGGATAAATCGGAAGAGGAACACGAATTTATTCGCGAAATGGAAGAAGAAATAATGACGGATCTCGGATTCCATTATCAAGTTTTGAATATTTGCGGGGGAGACCTCGGCGCGCCAGCCGCAAAAAAATATGACATTGAAGCTTGGATTCCGTCCCAAAAACGCTTCCGCGAACTGACCAGCTGTTCCAACTGCACCGATTTTCAAGCGAGACGCGCGAATATTCGCTTTAAAGACGGAAAAGAAAACCGCATTCTTCACACATTGAACGGCACCGCCTGCGCAATGGGAAGAACTCTGATCGCTATAATGGAGAATTATCAAAAAGCCGATGGGACGATTGAGATTCCGAAGTGTTTGAAGCCGTATATTCACATTTCAAGTGTTTTTAACCATGCGGAGTAATCTATTAAATCATCTCTAGTTCCCTTTATCACATCTGGCGAAACATATATCATTTTTTTAACATCTTTAACACCGCACGCCAATGATAACGACGAATTTTTAGCAAGTTCTTCTCTGTCAGATGCACAATGAATATATTGCTCTCCATCGGAATAATCAAATTTGTTTTCCTCTTCAGATTTTCCGGGGTCTGCAACTGCTATATCTACCTCTACCGACATATCATGATTCTCCGCAGACCAATCCCTCATGCTCAAAGATTCCGTGAAGTATTCATCGGGATTGGAATCATCCCATTCTAACCCAACCACGCGCTGTATTTTGTCGTCAACATCGCATCTAATTATTGATACGTGTCTACCGGTTGCTTTTTTCTCTTCTCCTCTTTTGACACATTCTGCTTGGTATATACAATCCATCATATAAGAACGATCTCTCGGGTAGGGATCCCTGTAGGCATTGAAATCTTTTACGTTTTCCGGACACTTAAGATCTTCTCTCTTATATGGATCTACTGTTCTACACCTACCATCGCGATGCAGATTCCGTGTTTCAATCATTATGGAATGGACAGAATCTTCTGTCGACCGCAAAGTTTTTTTAAGTTTACCTACTTCAGGGCTGTCACATGCCAATACTCCCAAAGCTATTGCTCCTGCCAGAGTCGATTTTTCCATATTTAGATAATATAAAAATAAGGCATTTTTTGTCAAGGCCGCAAAAATTGACCTGAATATACTTTTTGTGGTACAATAAACAAGAATAAAAACAAACCTATGATTACTTTATCAACAGATTCATTAAAAGGCTACGGACTTAACCGCATTTTTAAATTTATAAAAGATGCCGGTTACGACGGCGTTGATCTTTTTATTGATCCTAAAGATTACGATACGAAGGATACCGCATATGTGAAAAGTTTGGCGGAAGAATACAGCCTTCCGGTGGTTTCGCTTCAAACCTCGCCGAATGCGACTGCGAAAAATATTGTTGAAGCTGTTGAAATGGCGAAAGAACTGGGCGCGAAAATTATCATTGTACAGCCTCCTAAATTATTCAATTTTAAATATATAAAATGGCTGACTGACGAAGTGCCGAAAATCCGCCAGCGCGAGTCAATTTCAATCGCGCTTGAAAACGCGCCGAGCAAAACTTTCCTCGGAATCATTCCGGAAAACGCGATGAATAATTTGAACGAATTGCGGAAATTCAAGCACGCCGCGCTGGACACAACTCGCGTTGCGCAGAAAAAAGACGATTTAATCCGCGTATTCGGAGTTTTGAAAAAATTTCTTGTGCATGTGCATTTATCAAATGTAAAAAAAGGCAAAGGTTATGCTCTTCCGGACGAAGGTATTTTGCCGCTTGAAAGTTTTCTCACAAAATTAAAACAAGAAGGCTATCGTGGGGCGGTTTCCTTTAAAATCGCACCGAAATTTCTGCAAGCCGGCGACGATAAAAAAGTTTTAAAACATCTGGCTGAATGCAAGAAATTTTATGAAGAATATTATGTAAAAATTGAAACTTTGCCGGGTATTGACAAAAAAGAAGAAAAGGATTAGTGAGAAACGAAAATTGGCAGGAGGTTTGTAATCTATACAATGAT
>JBBUCQ010000048.1:10042-24114 GCA_038057715.1 Patescibacteria group bacterium
AAAAGGATTAGTGAGAAACGAAAATTGGCAGGAGGTTTGTAATCTATACAATGATAATAAAAATTCTTTGCCCGGACTTAGAGCGAGTTAATTTATGACCAAAACAACCACCCAAAAACCCGTGATACTTTTTGTGGACGATGAAGAGCCTTTAAGAATGATGTTTACGGCTATGATGCCGGAAAAGCTAACGGATCAAGTAGATTTTAGGGTAGCGGCTGACGGTACGGAAGCGCTCGCTATTATAGAAGAAACTCGCGGAATATTAATCGGCCTGCTGACGGATTTGGGGCTTGGGGTGGAAAAACCCGATGGAAAGAAAGTAGCCAAAGTCGCCTTAGATGCGGGCGTTAAACATATTGCAATATGTACGGGTTCATCCGAATACGATAAAGATCAATTAATACCCGAAGAAATACGAGATAGAGTGAGGCTAATCCTGAAACCTTACGACTTATCAACTTTAATGACCTTTGTGGAGGAAGCAGTACAATCTTCTACCTGATTCGTCAAGTCAAAATTAAATAATATTTGACTCTAATCTGTTTTTGAGTAAAATATTGGTCGTGCCGTTATCCGATTGAGTTGTGAAAGAACGGTCTCCCAAAAGGACATTATTATTTTTCTTTCACAATATTTTTCTATGACAAAGAAAAAAAACCCAAAAAAACCTTCTAAATCCGCGAAGAAAGCAAAGAAGGTTGTTTTTAACAAAACCGTAAAAAAAGCGGCGGCGAAAAAGCCTGTTGCTAAAAAATTTGCGAAACCGGTGGTGAAAAAAAGCGTCCCGCCCAGCGGGACTAGCGACGTAAAAGTAAAATCCGTTTCCTTAAAAGCCATAAAGCCTCCGAAACTGAAACAATCGCGGGTTGAAACTTATCTGCCGCCATTTAAAGATGTCATTCTAAACGGCGCAGGAAGAAAGTTTCTAAATACCGACGTGGAAATCTGCAAATTGCCGAATCTTATTGAAATACAAATAAATTCCTATAGATGGTTTTTGGAACACGGCATCCGCGAACTTTTGGATGAAGTATCCCCTATTACGGATTTTTCCGGCAAAAAATTGGAACTTCACTTCTTGGAATATTCAATAGGCGAACCGAAATACGATCCGGATACTGCGAAGAATAAGAATCTGACATACGAAGCCCCTTTAAAAATACATGTCCAACTTATAAATAAAGAAAGCGGAGAAATTAAAGAACAGGATGTCTTTTTAGGGACAATCCCTCTTATGACCGAACGCGGAACTTTTATAGTTAATGGCATTGAACGCGTAGTCGTAAGCCAAATCGTGCGTTCTCCGGGAGTTTTCTTCTCGCGCAGTAATCTTTGCCCTCCGTTTTGCAACGCAAAAATAATCCCAAAACGCGGAGCATGGCTTGAAATTGAAACCGATAAAAAAGGAATTATTACCGTAAAAATCGACCGTAAAAGAAAAATTCCGATTACGAGTTTATTGCGTGTATTCGGATACGAAAAAGACAGTGATATTTTAAATATATTTACAGGGGTCAATTCAAATACTGAATTTGATTACATTTTAAATACCCTTAATAAAGATCCTGCGAAAACGGTTGATGAAGCTTATCAGCAAATTTACAAGAAAATCAGACCGGGAGATCTCGCCACTCCGGAAAACGCAAAATCCCTCATCACTTCAATGTTTTTTGATTATAAAAAATACGACATGGGGCAGGTCGCCCGTTATAAATTAAATCGAAGATTCGGGCTAAATATGACCAATACAAAAGAAAACCATACTTTCCAAGTATCGGATTTAATTGAAATATTAAAATATTTAATACGCCTTAATAATAAGGAGCTGACACCGGATGATATTGATCATCTTGGCAATCGCCGCATACGCGCAGTCGGAGAATTGGTTCAAAATAAATTCCGCGTAGGCTTATTAAGGACGGAGCGCATTGCAAAAGACAGAATGACGGTTATGGAACTCGAAACAGTAACGCCGACACAGCTTATCAACTCACGACCGATAACTGCTGCCCTTCGCGAATTTTACGCGAGTTCACAGCTATCGCAATTCATGGATCAAACAAATCCTCTTGCCGAACTCGCACATAAGCGAAGACTCTCCGCAATGGGACCGGGAGGACTTTCCAGAGAACGCGCGAGCTTTGATGTCCGCGACGTGCATCCTTCCCACTACGGAAGAATTTGTCCTATTGCAACGCCGGAAGGACCGAATATCGGTCTCGTTGTACATCTTGCCGAATATGCGAAAGTAAATACATACGGTTTCATAGAAACGCCTTTCCGCGAAGTTGTTCACACCGCTAAGAATACGATTAAAGACCTTGTCGGGCATAAATTGGACGAAGATGTTTTATCAGGCAAAAAAGTTGTTGCAAAATCCGGCGCGGTTGTTGACGAAAAACTTGCACGTGAAATTACCAAAATAAAAGATATTCACGAAATAAAAGTAAAATCGTACGCTACGGACAAGGTTTCATACTTTGATGCTGATGCGGAACGAATTCTGGTGATCGCACAAGCAAATTCCGAAATGAACGAAGTCGGAGAATTCACCCAAACGCGCGTACCTGCGCGCCGCAACGGAGAACCCCAACTCGCGCACGTAAACGAAATCACACACATGGATGTTTCGCCAAAACAAATTATTTCCGAAACAACCGCTCTTATTCCGTTCCTTGAACATGATGATAATACGCGCGCTTCTATGGGCTCAAACATGCAGAGACAGGCGGTTTCTCTACTCCGTCCGCAGGCTCCGATTGTCGGAACCGGTATGGAAGAAGTTTCGGCAAAAAGCTCGGGACAAGTGGTTATGGCCGAAGACAGCGGAGTTGTTTCTTATGTGGATGCGCGGGAAATATCGGTAATTTATCAAAGCGGCAAAAAAGCCACCTATCGCTTATATAACTACACGCGCTCAAATCAAGCGACATGTATCAATCAAATGACACGAGTCGTAAAAGGACAAAAAGTTAAAAAAGGAGATGTGCTGGCGGACGGCGCGGCAACGGAAAACGGAGAACTCGCTCTTGGCGCAAATTTGTTTGTGGCTTATATGTCATGGCAAGGATACAACTTTGAAGACGCTGTTATTATTTCTGAAAAATTGGTAAGAAACGGAATTTTTGATTCCGTTCATATTGAAAATTATACGGTTGATGTGCGCGACACAAAACTCGGTCCGGAAATTATTACACGCGACATTCCGAATGTCGGCGAAAACAGACTTAAAGATTTGGATATAGAAGGTATCGTAAGAGTTGGAGCAAAAGTAGCTGAAGGCGATATTTTGGTCGGAAAAATCACTCCAAAAGGCGAAACCGAGTTAACCGCGGAAGAACGTTTATTGCGTGCGATTTTCGGAGATAAAGCTCGCGATGTGAAAGACACTTCCCTGCGCATGCCGGGCGGCGCGAGCGGAACGGTTGTCGGCATACAGATTTTTACACGCAAAGACGGAGATGAACTCGCGACCGGAGTAAATAAACAAATTCGTGTAGCGGTTGCTCAAACAAGAAAAATTTCAATCGGAGATAAAGTCGCGGGACGCCACGGAAACAAAGGTATTATTTCTCTCATTGTCCCGGAAGAAAATATGCCGTATTTACCGGACGGTACTCCCGTGGACATCATTCTTAATCCTCTCGGCGTTACAAGCCGTATGAATATAGGTCAAATTTTGGAAACCCATCTCGGATGGGCGGCTCAAAAACTTGGATTTAAAATAGCTTCACCGGCTTTAAACGGTATAAAACCGAATTTAATAGCCGACATGCTTAAAAAAGCGGACCTTCCGGAAGACGGGAAAATCCAACTTTATGATGGAATAACCGGCGAACCTTTTGAACGCAGAACAACGGTCGGTATCGCATACATAATAAAATTAAGCCATTTGATTGAAGATAAAATTCATGCGAGATCTGTCGGACCATATTCGTTGGTCACACAACAACCTCTCGGCGGAAAGGCTCAACACGGCGGACAACGCTTTGGAGAAATGGAAGTATGGGCGCTTGAAGCTTATGGCGCGGCCCACACTCTGCAAGAAATGTTGACGATTAAATCCGACGACGTATACGGCAGGGCAAAGGCATATGAATCAATAGTAAAAGGAGAATCAATCAAAAAACCCCGCACTCCGGAAAGCTTTAATGTTCTTATGAAAGAACTTCAAAGTCTTGGACTCTCCGTAAATTTATTGAAATTAAAAACTGAAGAAGAAGAGGTGCCGGATGCTTACGGCATAAATGAAATAATAGAAGAAGGAACTACGAAATTGGATAAAGATATTCAGGGAAAAATTGAGCATGAAATGGCAACTTCCTCTCCTACAAAAGGAAATTTAAAAGGATTTGAAACGGAGGAAGAAATGAAAGCCAACGATTTAGTGGAAAAAGAAGCCGAAGCAAAAGCGGAAAAAGAATAGGAGAAAATTTCTAATTGACCTAATTCCTAATTGATCTAACAACCTAATCGTATGCCTCCAATTCAATCACAAATCCAACAAACCCCGGCCCCGCAAAGCGGGGTCCCAACAATAGACAATTTTGATGCAATTTCAGTTGGAATTGCGTCGCCGGAAGAAATTTTAAGCTGGTCGCACGGCGAAGTAAAAAAACCGGAAACCATTAATTATCGCACACAAAAGCCTGAACGCGACGGTCTTTTCTGTGAACGCATTTTCGGTCCCACGAAAAACTGGGAATGTTACTGCGGAAAATACAAACGCATCCGTTATAAAGGTGTCATTTGCGAAAAGTGCGGAGTTGAAGTTACACGTTCTTCCGTCCGCCGCGACAGAATGGGACACATAAAACTTGCGGTACCGGTAACCCATATTTGGTTTTTGCGCTCCACTCCGAGCAGAATCGGGCTTCTTTTGGATTTGCCGATTAAAACAATGGAACAAGTCGTTTATTTCGCCTCATACATTGTTATAAATGTTGATGAAAAAGCAAAAGCGGAAGCAAAAGAACAATTGACGCAAGAATTTAAAACTTATAAAAAGAAAATTCAGGAAGAATTTCAAGCGAAAGCGAAAAAAAACAAAAAAGAAGGAGAAATTTCAAAAAGCGATATGGAGGCGGATATGGCACGCCGCATTGAAGAATTAACCGAACAACACGTTCAGGCACGCGACGATTTGGAAAGTTTAAAAATCGGCAAAATACTTTCAGAATTGGAATACCGCGACATGTCCATGAAATTCGGACACATTTTCAAAGCCGGCACGGGAGCCGAAGCTATCCGTGAAATTATCGGCAATATTGATTTAAAAAAACTTATAGATGCACTGCAAGACGAACTGAAAAAAACATCCGGACAGAAGCTGAAAAAACTTATCAAACGAGCAAAGCTCGCAGGCTCGCTTTTAAAAGCAAATATTAAATCGGAGTGGATGGTAATGACGGTTTTACCGGTTATTCCGCCGGATCTCCGACCTATGGTCCAGCTTGACGGAGGCCGTTTCGCGGCTTCTGACCTTAATGATTTATACCGCCGCGTAATCAACCGCAATAACCGCCTTAAAAAACTGATGTCCATCGGCGCGCCGGAAGTCATTTGCCGCAACGAAAAACGCATGTTACAGGAAGCCGTTGATACCCTATTAAATAACAGCGCGCGCGCGGGAAAAACGGTTTTCAACACCGGCGACAAACGCAAACTCCGCTCTCTTTCCGACATGCTAAAAGGGAAACAAGGACGTTTCCGCCAAAACTTGCTTGGAAAACGCGTGGATTATTCGGGACGTTCCGTCATCGTCGTAGGCCCAAGATTATTGCTTCATCAATGCGGTCTTCCGAAAACAATGGCGCTTGAACTTTTCAGACCGTTCGTAATAGGGAGATTGATTCGCGACGGTTATGCTCATAATATTAAAAACGCCGAAAAATTAATTTCGGCAAATAGAAAAGAAGTTTGGGATATTTTGGAAGAAGTGACTAAAGATCATTACGTTCTTCTAAATCGCGCACCGACTCTTCACAGACTTGGAATACAAGCTTTCCAACCGATTCTTGTGGAAGGAAAAGCTATTCAAATTCACCCGCTTGTTTGCGCCGCATTTAACGCCGACTTTGATGGCGATCAAATGGCCGTCCACGTTCCCCTCTCCGCGCAAGCGCAATACGAAGCGAAAAATCTAATCGCATCAAACAGAAATCTTTTAAAACCTTCGGCAGGCGAACCGATCATCACTCCGACTCAAGATATGATTCTCGGCTGTTATTACCTTACAAAAATGTCTTTGAACAAACCCGGCGCCGGAATGGCTTTTGCCGATGTAAACGAAGCGGTTATGGCTTACAGAATGGGCTTTGTAGATTTACATGCAGGCATTAAGGCACGCATAAAAAATACCGACGAATCATCTTCAATCGTTGAAACAACAGTCGGACGTTTAATATTTAACTGCTTAATTCCAAAAGAACTCGGATTTTTGAATAAAGCGATGGACAAAAAAGAATTGAATGAACTCGTATCCAATTCTTATAGTCATTGCAGTGAAGAAGTTACGGCAAGACTTGCAGACGAAATCAAACGCATCGGCTTTAAATTTGCGACAAAATCCGGCTTAAGCGTTGCCGCAACGGACATGGTTGTCCCTAAAGAAAAAGAAAAAATAATAGAAGAAGCATCCGAAGTAATTAAAAAAATAAATCGCCAATACTGGAACGGTCTTGTTACGGACGACGAACGCTACGTCCACACCATTCAAGTTTGGACAAACGCAAAATCGCGCGTGACTGATTCAATGGTACACGCTATAACAGAAGAAAATGACATGTTTTACATGATCCATTCCGGCGCCCGCGGCAACTGGGGACAAGTTACACAGCTTTGCGGTATGAAAGGCTTGGTGGCGAATCCCGCAGGAAAAACCATAGAACTTCCGATTAAATCAAACCTAAAAGAAGGATTTACGGTTTTGGAATATTTCATTGCAACTCACGGAGGACGAAAGGGTAAATCGGACACCGCTTTGAAAACGGCCGAAGCAGGTTATTTAACACGCCGCCTTGTTGATGCCGTACAAGATATAATCGTAAAAGAAATAGAATGCGGATCCAAGGAATCGGTTGTTACAAGCCGAAAAGACGACGTATATTACGGCGGAGAAAGTTTTGAAAAACGCATTTACGGACGAACTCTATCACACCCCATTGTTCATCCGAAAACCGGAGAAGTTTTGGTGCACGAGGGATCCGAAATAGACAAACCGATTCTTGAAACTTTAAATAAATTCAGTATCAACGAAGTACATCTGCGTTCGGTTATAACTTGTAAAACCGAAAACGGCATTTGCCAAAAATGTTATGGCAGAGATCTTGGAACAAACAAAACCGCCGAAATAGGCGTTGCGGCCGGAATTATCGCGGCGCAATCAATCGGAGAACCCGGAACACAGCTTACAATGAGAACATTTCACATGGGCGGCGTTGCCGAAGGACACGATATTACCCAAGGTTTAACGCGCGTTGAAGAACTCTTTGAAGCACGAGCTCCAAAATCCCCGGCAATCCTTGCCAATATAGACGGAACCGTAAAAATCAATCGAAAAGGAGGACAAACCGATGTTTCCGTGACGTCCGACGGACCTATTGAATATTATTATTTCCTTGAAGCCACAGACGAACCTCTCGTAAAAGTCGGCGACCATGTTAAAGAAAAACTTATTATAGCCAAATCCAAGCAGACCAAAAATACCGTAAAATGCGAAGTAAACGGAAAAGTGAAAGACATTTCTGAAGGAAAAATAACCGTTTTAACGTCCGGAACGGTTGAAGCAATTTATAAAATACCTTCTGGCAAAATTTTGAAAGTAAAAAACGGCGGAAAGGTGGTCAAAGGCATGCCTTTGACTTCCGGACATTTAAATTTACGCGAACTTTTGGGACTAACCGATATACAAACCGTCTTAAGATATATCGTTTCCGAAGTGCAAAGCATTTACGCATCTCAAGGTCAGAATATTAACGACAAACACGTTGAAATAATTGCACGGCAAATGCTTTCCAAAGTGCGCGTTCTAGAACCTTTTGACAGCAATTATCTGCCTGGAGAAATTACAAACGTAATTTCCGCCGAACGCATAAACGCAAAATTGGTTTCGCATAAAAAACGTCCTGCACGCTTTGAACGTATGCTTCTAGGATTAACCCGTGTTTCTCTATATACGGATAGCTGGCTTTCCGCGGCAAGTTTTCAGGAAACAATACGCGTACTTGTAGAAGCCTCAACAACCAGAAAAGTGGATCATTTACAGGGATTAAAAGAAAATGTAATCATAGGAAAATTGATTCCGGCAGGAGAAACATATAGAAAAAAGCATCCGGAAGCCTTAACTGCAAAAAAATAAGCTTGAAATTTAATCCCCTCTCCATTAAAATCCCCTAAGCATGCCAACAATAAATCAACTAATCAGACATCCGAGACGTAGCCCGAAAAAGAAATCCAAATCTCCAGTTCTGCAATATGGATGGAATTCGCTTAAAAATAGAACCATGGCTTTGCCGTCGCCGATTAAACGCGGAGTCTGTATTAAAGTTACAACCATGACACCGAAAAAACCTAACTCCGCTTTGCGAAAAATCGCCAAAGTAAGACTGACTAACGGCACGGAAGTTATCGCGTATATTCCGGGAGAAGGACACAATCTGCAAGAACACTCCGTGGTTATGATTCGCGGCGGGCGCGTAAAGGATTTACCCGGGGTTCGCTATCACATTCTGCGCGGGCTTTTGGATACGCAAGGAGTTTCCGCACGCAGAAAGAGCAGATCGTTATACGGAGCGAAGAAACCGAAGTAAACAATTGACATTTGACAATTAACATTTGACTCATGAAAAAAAACTTATACATTCCGGAAGGAGGAACAGCACTGCAAGAACAGTTTATAAATTGCATCATGAAGCGCGGGAAAAAATCCATCGCTCGTAAAATTTTGAAAGACTGTTTTATAGAAATCGGGAAACAAGCCAAAGAACAAGATCCCGAACGCGTTTTTGAAAAAGCGATTGAGAACGTAAAACCATCTATGGAAGTTAAGCCGAAACGTATTGGCGGAGCCGTCTACCAGGTACCTATGGAAGTAAAAGTTCATCGCCAATTATCACTTTCTTTCCGATGGATTTTGGAAGCGGCGCGCGGACTCAAAGGAAAACCAATGGCAAAAAAATTGGCCGGGGTTTTGAATGAAGCCGCAGGCGGAGCCGGTCCGGCAGTCAAGAAAAAAGAAGACGTACACAGAATGGCGCAGGCGAACAAGGCTTTCGCGCATTTTGCGAAGTATTAACAATCTCCAGTGTTCTTTTTCATTTCATCTAACAAGCGAGGGGTTTTTTCAGGGGCTCTCAAAATATGCTAAAATGCAAAATGATGAATCCTGATGAAATTAAAAAAACAATTAATTACTGGATTGAAGGAGCGAAAAGAGATATGACAGCCTCTGAAGTTCTTTTAAAAGAAAAACAATTCCCTCAAGCACTTTTTTGGTGTCATTTGGTTTTGGAAAAACTACTCAAAGCTTGTGTTG
This sequence comes from Patescibacteria group bacterium, assembly GCA_038057715.1. GTDB lineage: Bacteria > Patescibacteriota > Gracilibacteria > UBA1369 > UM-FILTER-53-11 > JBBUCQ01. Next base: position 19,581 of record JBBUCQ010000048.1, read on the forward strand.
TAAAACATACTAAAACCCAGTCTCCTTATGTTCATAATCTTGTTTTACTCGCAGAAAAAAGCGGACTTATACTTTCGGAAAATCAAAAGGAAAATCTTGCTATTATTACAAAATTTAACATGAGAGGAAGATATGCTGACGAATCCCAGCAATTTAACGAACAATGCACTCCGGAATTTACCAAAAAATATTTTCAAATAACAAAAGATTTCTACCAATGGCTTACCAGCAAGATGCCTTCGCTGTAATGTCACGCGAAGATGTTTTTCAAATTGTAAAAAATTTCAAAACCAGGCTTGAAAGCCGGGGTATTCTTGTGCAGAAAATGTATCTTTATGGATCATACGCAAAAGGCAATCCTCATTATGGAAGCGACATTGATATATGCGTAATATCACCGACATTTAAAAATAAATTTGAAGCCGAACTTTTATTAAGCAAAGAAGGTGTACAAATAGATTCGCGCATAGAAACAGTAGCTTATACCCCCGAAACATTCGAAAACTGGATCCCTCTTGTATGGGAAATAAAACAAAATGGAATAGTAATGAATTAACGGGATAACAGATTGCAGGTTTAATTTGACACGAGGGGGGGGGTATGGTAAAATATAAACGTAATTAAAGCTCGTTTAATTTGGCGTGGTGCGGTCGATCTGCGTCCGGGAAAATGGGAGAAAAAATACCACTTAACAAAAATAAATATATGAAAAATCAAACCAAATGGCTTATCGGCGTTGTTGTTGTTGCCGCACTCGGCTCACTCGCCTATCTCGGCACTTCAACGGATTTATTTAAAGGCAGTCTTCGCGGAGAGAAGAGCGGCTTACCGGCGGTAACGGAAGCGCAATGCAACAAATTGCAAGAGTGGGATAATCAGGGGGTACTCAGCAATAAAATGAAAAATGCTTATCCTTATCAACTCGCCTGTATAAAACAATATGGCAAACTTCTCCCTACATGGATAACATCAGATACATGCAGATCTCTTCTTGCAAACTGGAAGGGGAAATCTCTTCCGCTCCCGCCGCATCCACCGGCTACTATGGGTCCCGACTACCCGGAGGGTTCTAGTGAATATATATGTTCACTAAAATATCCTGCAGAATGGAAATAAAATTATAAATAACGTTTGAGTTTAAGAGCTTTAGGTTCCTTAGTTTTCTACTCAAGCTTTCAATAACTCTCAACCAACACCACCAGCGCTCCAAAAAAGCGCTGGTTTTGTTATGTTATAATACATATATGAACATACCCTTGGATAAATTAAAATTACTTTTGCAAAAAATGCCGCCGGTTAAGCTCGGATATTTTTTCGGTTCGCGCGCGGAAAATTCGGCCGGTCCTTTAAGCGATTATGATTTTGCCTTCTATTTGGACGAAATCAACAAAGAAAAACGATTTGAAATACGTTTAACGCTTATTAGACATTTAACAAAACTTTTCCAAACCGACGATGTTGACGTTGTAATTTTAAATGATGCCCAAGCTCCGGAATTAAAATACAATATTATTAAGAGCGGCATTCTTTTCTATGAACAAGAACCTTTTAAAGTCCTAATTGAACCGCGTATTTTAAATGAATATTTCGATTTCCATTCCTCTCTTCTCCGCCATGGCTTAACTAAGGCATAAATTTATGACAAATATTAACGTTATTGAAAATAAAATCAGCTCGGTAAAAAAATATCTGGCGATTTTAAAAACTTACAAAAAACATACAGCGAAAGACCTATCCGGTGATTTGACTCTAAAGGGCGCTGTTGAACGCTATTTATATCTTGCCACGCAAGCAACTCTTGAATTGGGAGAAGCTTTTATCGCGCTTAGAAAACTGCGGAAACCAAGCATTTACAGCGAAACTTTTGAAATACTGAAAGAGGCAGATATTATTGATAACGAACTTGCGGAAAAACTTGTAAATATGGTCGGCTTTAGAAATGCAATCGCGCACGATTATGAAAAGCTGGATTTAGATATTATGTGCGATGTTCTGCAAAATAAACTTATTGACGTTGAAAATTTTGTAAAATCAATTGAAAAACAATTTTAATGCGCTTTTGCACGGCTTTGGTTCAACATCTCAAGCGCTTCACAGCCACACAGATTTTTCTATTATCCCCAAAATACAGAAAATTCTGCTGACTGAAACTTTTATGTTTTTACGCGATGAGTTGGAAAGGTTGTAACAGATTGAATTTGACACATGGGGGGGTATGTTAGAATATAGACGGAATAAAGATTCGTTTAATTATTGGCGTAGAGTGGTCGATCCACGCCGGAAAATCAAAAAATACTAATTCTTAACAAAAATAAAATATGAAAAATCAAACTAAATGGTTAATCGGCGTAGTTGTCGTTGTTGTATTTAGCGCAGGCGCTTATCTCGGAACAAATACGGATTTATTTAAAGGTTCTATTCGCGGTGGAGAAAAAGGCGGTTTGCCGGTTGTTCCGAAAGCAAGGTGCGAAATGTTTAAAAAGTATCAAGACGAAAAGGGATATTCTAATTTGATTGGAATTTTGTTAAAAGGCAAATCGGAATATGTTGAAGCCTGCAAAGAAAAATATCCAAGTCTTTGGTTTGGATATGCCAATAACTCAACATGTGGAATTTATAAAAAATGGGTGGACGCAGGCACGTTTACTGCTAACGGCGGTAATTTGGCAGAAGCTGCTGAATGTGAAAAACAGTACCCTGGAATATGGTCCGGTGAAGATTTTGGGGAATAGGCGAACCATCACCACTAAGATAATATCAAATTTTATAAATAGGGTTTGAGTTCAAAAACCTTGGATCTCCGTCCAAGCTTCTCGTAACTTTCAATTAACATCGCCAGCGCTCCAAAAAAGCGCTGGTTTGATATTATGTTATACATAACATATGTATGACATCGCATAAAATACCAATAGATAATTTGATTAAATATTGGTTCTCTAGCTCAAAGGAAAAACTTAAAACTATGCAGGGGCTCTATAAGATTAAACGCTATTCGGATTGTCTGTTTTTTGGTCATTTGATATTGGAAAAAATTTTAAAAGCGCTGGTTGTTAAAAAAACTGAAACCTACGCTCCATATACCCACAATTTGCTACAATTGGTTAAACTCGCCGATATAGCGCTCGCCGATGAAGACATAAAATTACTGGCGCAAACGAATGAATTTAACATGCAAGCTCGTTATCCTGACGATAAACTATGTCGCCTTCTGACGCAAAAAAAATAGCCAAAAAATATGCTGAAGCTCTACGAAATAACAAAATAGCATTTAGCAATGTATATTTGTTTGGATCATATGCAAAAGGCAAGGCAAAATCATACAGCGATATTGATATAGCGGTGGTCACAAATGGAACTGGCGGGGATAAAAAGTATTTGCAAAAAAAAATGAGGCTATGGGAAATTACGCCAGAAGTGGATGTTAGAATTGAACCGATTTTGATTGAAAAGAAAGATTTAGAAAAAAGAGCAACAACTTTATCTAATGAAGTGCAAAAATATGGTATAAAGATTGAATAAAGCCCTTACGAAATATCCAAATTTATAAATAGATCCTAATCTTATCGGCTTCAAGTTTTAGCCCTAATTTCTCATAACTCTCAACCAACATCTGCAACGCCTGAAAAAAGCGTGAATTTGAAATACGAAAAGTTTTATATTTTTCTTTATCAACGGCGGATAACTTTACAAGCTTTTCAAATTTCTCAATAGCGCCCTTGTAATCCTTTTCTTCAAACAAAAGTTCACCCCATTCCATCCAAAGAATCGCCCAGTTCGGGGATTGCTCTACTGCACGGTTAAAATAAAACTCCGCTTGTCCTTTATCCCCTTTCGCATCGGCAGTCTTTGCCATCGCTAAATTATAATGAAAACTTTTACCTGTTATTTCGCCCAATTTGTTCGCATAAAATTCCATTTTAGGTATAACATCTGCATTTCCCTTCATATAATCGTCAAATAAAATAAAAACAGTCCTATACGGATATGCGTAAAAAGGGCTTTCGCGAATAACTTTATCAAACGCATCCAGTCCGACTTCTTCGGAAATGAAATATGCGGAAATCGCCTTATTAAACAAAGAATCCGTCTGAAATAACCGTTTTGAATTCCACAAAGAAAACAGCGCAAAAAACACCAGAAAAATACTTATTAAAACTTTCGCAAAAATCCCGGCAAGCGGAGATAATGCAATTCCAATTTGCCTGAACTTAAAGACTTTAAGCAAAAGAATCGCCCACATTGCCAAAAGAAAAACGATTTGAGATGTAAGAGAAAAGCTGAATTGTACGGAAATCGTATAAGCAACTATGGAGAAGTATGCTATGCGAATAAATGGCGTGTTAATTTTCCGTTTTACGAACAAATAAATTAAAAAAATAATATTAAGCGCCGCGAGCAAAAATCCAAATGTACCACGCATAATAAAAGCGTCCAAAAGCGCATTGTGACTGCGATCGGGAATATCCGTCATGCGTTCATAAAGATAAATGTCCGGCGATAATGTTTTTTGAATTTCGTGATAATAAGTTTCAAG
>JBBUCQ010000049.1:0-2556 GCA_038057715.1 Patescibacteria group bacterium
AAATGGAGGTTTTGAAAAAAGCCGGAGTGAAGATTGACGGGCGATTATTGCTTTCGGAGCGCGCTCACATTGTTTTTGATTATCATAAAAAAATTGATCAGATGCAGGAGGAATTAAAAGGGTCTGCGAAAGTCGGAACGACAGGTCGCGGAATCGGGCCTGCGTATGCGAATAAAACTACGAGAATAGGAATTCGTTGCGGGGAGTTGAGGAATTTTGACTCGTTTAGCGCACATTACCGCCAGAATTTGGAAATGTTGAAAAAGATGTACGGTTTTTCGCATGATGGTTCTGCGGAATTAAAAGAGCTTAAAAAAATTGCGAAGGTGATTGTGCCTTTAATAGCCGACACGTCGCTTTTTTTGGATAATGCTTTTAAAAAGAAAAAAAGTATTTTGCTGGAAGGTGCGAATGGAACTTTGTTGGATATTGATCACGGAACTTATCCGTTTGTAACTTCTTCAAACGCTTCAATCGGCGGAATTATTACGGGAAGCGGAATTGCGGCGAACCGCATTAATAATGTGGTTGGAATTATGAAAGCGTATTTTACACGCGTTGGCAGCGGACCTTTCCCGACTGAATTGAATGATGCGCTCGGGGAAAAGATTCGAACAATAGGCGCTGAATTCGGCGCTACGACAGGCCGTCCGCGCCGGTGCGGATGGTTTGATGCTGTTGCGGCGAAATATGCGGTGCGCATAAACGGTTTGGATGCGATAAATCTGACAAAGCTGGATGTTTTAAGCGGGATACCAAAAATAAAAATCGGCGTCGCTTATAAATATAAAGGAAAACGCATTTCGGAATTTCCGGATGAGATAGAGATTTTGGAAAAATGTTCAGTTGCGTATGAAGAGGTTCAGGGGTGGAGCGAAAACATTGCAGGCGCAAAAAAAATCGCCGCTTTGCCTGCAAATTGCAAAAAATACATCGCGCGATTGGAAAAGTTGATCGGCGTTCCCGTTAAATTTATAGGCACGGGGCAAAAAAGGGAGGAAATGATTTATAGATAAAGGCGGCAAGCATATTTCGGTTATCTGATGTTTTTTTGCAAACAGAGGAGCGCAGCCCCCCTCACCACATGTGGTGAGGGGGACGCTCGCATCATGATGCTCGCTCTGCTTCCTTAAAAATGTTTGCAAAAAAACATCAGATAACCTCATAGCGTCTTGCTTAAACAATATGTCTGTCGCCTTTATACCTTCACAAACCCTTCCGCATTTTTCTTATATTCCAGCTCCGTTTCCGCGCCCGCTTCGTGTAATTTTTTCACGATTTTTGATTCAATTTCATCGTCAATCGTCGCCACGGCCTTCTGCATAAAAATTTTCGCTGTCATATTTCCCGCATCAATCCTCAAAATTTCCTCGCACGTCTCCAAAACTTTTTCATATTCTTTAGCATCAAAAAGCTGTTTCATGCGGTCAATGCTTTCGTTAAAGTGGATTTTTCCGGCAAGCTCTTTTTGACCGCCTAAATGGGATGCGGCCGCTTCTTGAAGCTTTTTAACTTTTTCATTCTCCGGATTTATCGCGAGTAAAGTATCGTAAAATTGGAAAGCTCTTTCAAAATCCGCACCCTCAACAACCCGCGCATTTTCTTTTAATTTCTGATCAATGAGACGATTTTTCGCATCTAACAAAAGTTCTTTCCCTTCTTTGTTAAGCGGATCGAGCGATAGAAATTCATTGCACGCCTGAATCGCATCTCCGAATTGTCCGTTATTTATCACTCCTTTTATTGCAGAAAGCGCCTTTTTCAAAAAATCCTGTTGCGATTCTTTTTGACCTTCCGCCATTTTTTCCTGCAACTTTTGAATGAGTTTTATAAGACGGCTGTGGTTGGGCGCATATTGATAAAGTTTTTCATAAATTCCCATCAATTCATCAAACTTGCCCTCTTTCCAAAGATGCATGGTGGATTCTATATCGGCATCAACTTTTTTTTCATTTTCTTTAATTATGAGTTCCTGAATTTTCTCCAAATATTTATGCACGCTTTTGTCGTACGGATTTACTTTTAAAAGTTCTTGGCACGCATTCATAGCGCCAGCCAAATCGCCTTTGCTAACAAGGTTTTTTACGATCTTAAGTCCTTGTTCAATATATGTTTGAGGATCTAATGCCATCTGAATATTATAGCATTATTTTGCTAGATTTTCCAGCTTTTGCGTTAAATTGGTCAGTTTGTCTTTCGCCGCAGTTAATTTTTCACGTTCTGTCCCTACAATTTCTTTCGGCGCATGGTTAACAAAAGCTTTATTTCCAAGCTTCGTTTCAAGAGATTTTATATAAGATTCAACATTCTCTTTTTCTTTTGAAAGCCGTGCGATTTCCGCACCAATATCTAAAAATTCGGCAAGAGGCAGAAGAATTTCAACTCCCTGTTTTGTGTAATGAGTTAGAGCCGGATGAATCTTTGGCGCGGTTTCCATAATGTCTAATTTTTCAAGTTTTGCCAGCCGCATAATTACTTCACGTTTTTCTTCAAGCAATTTCGCGAATTTTTTATTGGCGAGAATTGCATGTATGCGTTTAGCGGCTTCAATCCCGC
>JBBUCQ010000050.1:0-2223 GCA_038057715.1 Patescibacteria group bacterium
CTCCCGGCAAACTCTGTAAATCTTCTAAATTATTAGGCACGCGCCCGCCAAACTTTTCAATAATAATTTTCGCCGCGCCAATCAGCGATTTCGTTTTTGCGCGAAAAAAACCGGTGGATCGTACAAACATCTCAAGCCGTTTTCCCCCAAGCCCCAGAATTTTCTCCGGCGTGTTCGCAACGCGAAAGAGCTGTTTAGTTACAATATTCACCCGCGCATCCGTGCACTGCGCCGACAAAATCGTCGCAACAAGCGACTCAAACGGAGTTTTAAATTTCAGCGCCGGCTTCGGATCCGGATAAAGTTTATTCAGTGCCGCTATTATTTTAGTGACCCTTTCTTCCATCCCCGCCATTATATAACGCTTCAGCCTTAGAGCGTAACTTTTCCAGTGTGGTTTTCTGTATTTGCCGTATCCGCTCACGTGTCAGATTCAATTCTTCCCCAACGGCATCCAAAGTTTTCCCTTCTAAAAATCGTTCACGCATTATGGTCTCTGTTCTTAGATCCAATGTCTTAAGTAGCCTTTCAGCAATTTGTCGTGTAGCTAAATCCGTTAAACCGGCATCTTGGCCGCGCGTATGATCTTTCCCTTCGGTATCCGTATCCGTCACAAAATCCATCAAGTGATCAGAATCATCTGCACCACTAGCCGGTTTGTTAAGTTCCACACAACGTAATAATCTGCCCCTTTCCCTAATATATTTTATTTGTTTGGCAGTGATCGGTTTGACCGGAGTTTTGGGTTTGCTCAATCCGGCTTGCATCGCGTTTACTTCTTCCGCTATGTCTTCATCCGTAGGTCCCAAATTTCCAGCGGAATTCAGCCCTGTTACAGCTCGTCCGATTTTACGTAAAATTTCAGTATGATGCACCGGTATACGAATAGTCGCTTTTCTGTCACTGATTTCCCGCGTGATACCTTGCCTGATCCACCACGTCGCATATGTTGCAAATTTATTGAGCCTCCGCCAATCAAATTTTATAGCGGCTTTGCGCAATCCCAAATTGCCTACGGATACGCATTCCAAGAGGGGCATAAAGTTCATGTAGCGTTTGGCTATGCTTACGACCAGTCTTAGATTTCCGGAAATCAAACGGTTAACCGCTTTACTGAACGGAGTTTCTCCATCGTGTTTTTTCAATTCGCGTTCAAGTTCTCGCAGACGAGTATGTTCGAGTTCAAGTCTTCGTAATTCCGATATTTCTTTCTGCAATTCCAAATGTCGCTCATTAAAATTATATTTCCCCAATTCTCGGCGCAAAAGCTCCAATCGCTCAACGTCCTCTTCCGTAGGTAGTATGTCTTTGTCCTCTACGCGCATGCGCAATTTTTCAATTCCACTAAACAGCGCCATATATTCTTCTCTAACTGGATCTATTTGTTTAGACAGCTCTACTTCTTCTTCCGGGGTTAATAGCGGATTTTTTCTAAGTGCATGTAAATATATAGCTATAGCATTTAATTCTGGCGCAAAAGCATCCGGATCCACTTCTTCTTTTTGCTCGGTTTCTTCTTTTTCTACTTTAGCCAGAGCCTCATCGGTGGGTTCTTCGTCAGTTTCAGGAGCCGAATTTGGTTGTGTTTCAGGAGGCGCCATATTTAAGATTCAATAAGATGCATCATCCCGTGCTGTGCCAATAATGAGCGAAGCCCTTCCGAGATATATCGTATTTCAGGTATTTCGGTGGTCAACAAAGTGTAAGTTAAAAGTCCGTTTTCTTCTTGATTTGGTTCAGGCAGTTTTTCGTATTCCGTGAAACATAATTCCAATACATCCTCCAATATATCGTTTACTTCACCAAAATCGGGCATAGTAGGATTTAAAACTACTGTTATTATGCGGCATGGTATGTCTTTCATTTCTTCCTCATCTTCCGCATCCGGTTCGGTTACACTGATTTTACCTTCACGGTCGAGTATGCCGATGGGAATATGGGTTGATTCGGTGGCATTTTTCGGTTTGTAGCCCATTGAATTGCGAGTGCTGGCTTCGTCTTGAACATAGCCATGAATTTGCATAAAAGTATCCAATTCACTGCGAAATTCATCAAGTTTAGCGTGGGTTTCCACATGAAATGATACGCTGGTGCGATAGGAATTTTCAGGAGCCGGTGTCTGTATTTGTGGAGTTTCTGGCACGCCGACTTAGTTTATAGGTCTTGACATTTTTAGTATCAATCTTTGGGAGCAAACCCCTCGCCTTTAGGCGATTCTTTTAA
>JBBUCQ010000051.1:0-3815 GCA_038057715.1 Patescibacteria group bacterium
GAGCTTTAGCTCGTTATCTTGAACCCCTCGCCTTTAGGCGAGGGTAGTTCAGTTTATAGGTCTTGACATTTTTAGTCAAGGTGCTAGAATATTTGGCGTCATATGGAAAAAATAGATCAAAATAGGCGGGAAAGAACGCAAGAAAAAGCCGGTGAATGGGTTGATCAACTTATGGAATTGGCCGGAACTGAAGCTGTTTTTAACAGATTGGAAACGGTTTATGCGGGTTTTTGTCGTGATGGAAGATTGCGCGGGAATGGAGTTTCCCCGGAAATTGACTCTAAGTTTGCGGCTGTTTTTGAAAAGGCGTTAAAATTGGATTTGGTACGCACATTGGAGACAATCAGAAGGAGAATTTCCGAATATAGTTCAGTGAAATGGCAGAGAGACCCAAAGCGCGAAGCTTACGAAAATGAACTTGCTGTTTTAACCGGATATGAAGCGCGGCTTTTAAAATTGCTTCGTGAATGCGAAATAGATGCCGAGAGAGAGCTGGTCGGTGAACAAGTTGAGTTAGCGACGGAGTGATTTTTTTTGCACTGAACGCACTGCTAAAAAAGTTGCGATCGGAACAGCGAATATTAAGGCGGTGGAGCCGACAAGAGTTCGGATTATTTCTTCAATTACATATTCATTATTGAGATTGACCCAAAGAGGGAGATTTTTGTCTATTGCGAATAAAATTAAAATCGGGAATGAGGCGCCGGCATAGGCGAGGGCGAGCGTGTTTACGAGCGATGCGATGTGTTCTTTCCCGACCGAGATGCCTTTTTTATAAAGTTGGCTAAAATTTAAATTTGGATTTGCGTCATGTATTTCGTAAATAGTTGCGACTTGCGCTGTTGTGACATCGTCCAAGACTCCCAAAACACCAATAATAATTCCTCCGAGCAAAAATCCTTTTGCGTTCAAAAATTCAAGATTCATTTGGAGGTAAAAAGCTTCTTCCGTGCCGATGCCCGTGAGCTTTGAAAGTGAAATAAAAATTATTGAAAGGCCTGCCGCAATGCCGAGAGTTATTAAAGTGCTGACAAGCGCGATTGTTGATTTTTTATTAAATCCGTGAGCGAGGTAGATTGATATGACTGCGATTATAAAAGCGCCGATAAGGCTTATTAAAAGGGGATTATGGCCCTCCACAATTTGCGGAATTACGAATTTGATTAAAACTAAAATACTGAAAACGAGACCTAAAATTGAAGCTATTCCTTTTTTCCTGCCGAAAAATGCGGCAAGCGCAAAGAAAATCGCGGCGATTATAAAAACGCCCGTGAGTCTGTATGTGTCATTGATGTAATAAGTCGGATTTCCTTCGCCGTCGTATGTTTTTGTAATAATAATTTTAGAGCCTTTTTCAACTTTTTGATTTTCGGCTATTGATACCGCAGTGCCTTGTTCTATGAGAACTTTTTTGCTTTTTTCCGCCCCGTTTAAAATTTCAACTTCAACGCGCTGTGTCGGTCGTCCGTCTTCGGTTTTTTCAGCATCCAAAGCGTTTATAACTTCCGCTTTATAAAATTCGTCCGGAAAATTTTGGACGGGGGAATTTTGGATTTGAGGTTGAGCAAGAGCGGAGTTCGTCGTTGCTAAAAATAAAATAAAGAATAAAGTTGCGATGATTTTTTTCATGTTGTTATTATATGCGAATTCAGTTATGTTATGCTACTAATATATGGTAATCGGATTAACAGGTTTAATGGGATCCGGGAAAGGTGAGGCGGTTAATATTTTGAAAAAACTGGGATTCCGCCATGTGACTTTGTCGTCTTTGATTAGGGAGGAGGCGAGTCGGCGAGGCAGAGCTGAAACACGTGATGAACTGGTAAAAATTGGGAATGAATTGAGAAGAGAAGGCGGAGCCGGAATTTTGGCGAAAATGGCTTTGGAGAAAGTGTTGGAGGGGGGCGGAGATTGGGTGATTGATGGAATTAGAAATCCTGCGGAGATTGAGGAATTGAGGAAATCGCCGGATTCTAAAATTGTAGGTTTGGCGGTAAATGAGGAATTAATTGTGGAGCGGATTTTGAGTAGAAAGCGCGATGGAGACGCTTTAAGCCGTGGAGATATTTTGAAAAAAATTGCGCGGGAGAAGGGAAAGGGAGAGCCGAAAGATGGTCAACAGGTCGCAAAATGCATAAAAATGGCGGATATTATTATTAAGAATGAAGGCGAACTTAAAACACTCGCAGAAAAGTTTTTGAAATACTATAATTCGTTGCGAAGTATGAAAAGTGCGAAATTCATGAAAAGCAAAAAAATTATCAGACCGTCAAAAGACGAATATTATTTGGATTTGGCGAAAAGCGTTTGCAGACGTGCGACGTGCTTAAAAGTTGAAATCGGCGCCGTGATAATTAAAGACGATCAAGTTGTAGCGACCGGTTATTGCGGGTCTCCTAGGGGAACAAAAAGTTCGCTTGAACATGGATTTTGTTTGCGGAAAAAACTCGGAATTCCGTCCGGTCATCGATATGAAATGTGCCGCAGTGTTCATGCGGAGCAAAACGCGATTATTAACGCGGCTAGGGCAGGAGTAAGTTTGCTTGGCGGCGACATGTATATTTACGGAAAAACGCGAAATGAAGACGGAAGCGAGGGCGGCGTGATTGACGCTTTCCCGTGTTTCATCTGCAAAAAAATGCTGATTAACTGCGGATTAAAGCGCGTGATTTGTTCTCTGAAAGACGGCGGTGCGAAAATTTTTGAGGCGGAGGACTGGATTCGCGAGTGGAAGAAGCAGGATATTATTGACGATAAGTTTCAGTACGGGGAAATAGCTAAAAAAACATGAGTATTTCAACACCACAACCAGAAAGAGATTTAGAGTGGGATCAGGTGAGCGGGTTGATGAGAAGATTGGACTGTGCAAATGAAGTCGCTATGGGTATTGAATTAATCGGTCCTTCAGATATTAAAGAGTTGCAAGAAGTTGCTGAAATATTGCGTGATCTTGTAGAACCGCAGGTACATACACCGCTTCAGCGTGACCTTGTAATTAGACCGGATCGTGATGTTGATAAATTTAAATTTTTAAAACCGATGTTTGAATTAGAACTTGCATTCGCGTATTTAATTATTGCTCGTAGCGGGCGTGATTCGGATGCGTATGGTGCTGAATCTATTAGTCTTTCGGAAACTTCCGCGCAAGATATAAACAAATCTCCGAATCAGACGGCTGTTTTGCGCAGATTAGGTGATATCAATTATTTTGATGCAATGTGGACCCGGCAAGATGGTAAGCCGGAGAATCCCGATTTACTAAAACAAGCGAAGGATTGTTATGGCGAAGCTCTAAAAATTGTCAGAGGGACTAAATCAATCTTGTCTGCATTGCCTTTGCCTAATTGGGATGAATTTAGACAAGAGATGATTGCAGGAGGCATGGGTGGATTTTTGGATAGAATGCCGGATGAACAGAAGGTATGTGAAGATGCCGGAAAGCAATTATTAAAATCATTAAGCGGTGATCAAGAAGAAGCGGTAATTTTACTTTGTTTGGCGCGTGTGTATGCACTAAGCGGCGATCGGAAATCTTTAGCTGAAACTTTGGGTGAAATAAAATTGAATGATCCATCCGATGCATTTTTATCGGCAGTTAAACAATCGGCTGATTTAATAAAAGTTGATGCTGAACAGCAACCGCCTCCTCCTGCCGCCGTTGAAATGGCGCGGGCGATAGGGAGGAAATATGATAAAAATCCACGGATTGTGATGCCGTAGTTTACTATGAAAGAACAACCGCATATTTTATTGGTGGGTATGCCTTCTGCGGCCAAAACGCCATGGGATATGAATTTTGCCCAAGCGCCGCAAGG
>JBBUCQ010000051.1:3915-12132 GCA_038057715.1 Patescibacteria group bacterium
GATTCGCAGACGGAGTAAAAATAAAAATGTAAAAGTTGTTTTGGGTAATTATGGCGCCGCATCGGGCCGTTGCGCCGGCGTTTTAAATGACGATGATGGTGATTATGAAGTTTTATGGCATTCTCCCAAAGAAAGGGAAGAGCGGTTGGAGAGAGAAGAAAATTTTTACACAGGAGAAGGAGTCAGGGATATGAGACTCTTTTTAAGAGAAAATGGCGTACCGGTTAATGCAGATCCTGACGATCCTTTATTATCCAAAGTAGTTGCGCAGAAAGCGCAGGGTTTCAAAAATCCGGTTTTAAGAATGCTGGCTGAAAAAGTGGGGTTTGCGATGCCTTCAAGAAGAAACGGAATGTTAAGCGCCGGGCTTGGTTGTCCCAATCGTTGTTATTTTTGCAATACTTCAAAAATGTTTGGCGGGAAGGTGGACATACTTAAAAGCGCAGATGAAATTTTTATGGAAATATGCCGTTATATGGATTCCGACGAGGGCAGAGAGAATAATTCCATCCCCGGTATTTCCGTAACATTAATGGATGACAATCTTACAAGAGATATGAATAAGCTTATTGAGTTATGCAGGATGATTAAAGAATCAAAAAGAGATATAAGATTCGCGATTTTCGGTGATATTGCCGGACTGCATGAATATTTAAAAGAGCATGGCAGTTTTATTGAATTATTAAGAGGCGGATTGAGCGCCGTATGGATGGGTATTGAATCCAGAGATGATTTTTTTCATAAAAGAGCAGGGGCTACGCCTGAAGATGTAGAACGTATTGTTAAGGAATTTCAAAAAATAGGAATAGTTGTTATAGGTTCTTTTATAGTTGGTTTACCTTCGCATACTGAAGGGCAGGATGATAAGGATAAGGCGAATATACATAGAGATTTTCGTTGGAGTCGCGAATTGGAAACCGGCGGATATCAAGTTATGCTGGATACGTCAACGCATTTGACCGGACCGGATTTAGCCGAAGAAGCCGATAAGCATTCCGCTGAAGAGTGGGGGCATGTCAGAACCAATCCGAAAAATATTCATCCGCATATCGGTTCCGAGCGGCTTGGGGAATTGGATAAAAAGTTTAGAAGGCGCGAATATTTGGAAAACGGGCCCGCAAGCGTAAGAAGTTTGTTGATTATGTGGGATGGATATAGGAATTTGAGGGCATCAAGAGATCCCTCGGACCTAAAAATGGCTAATTATTTTTATTGGATGTGTCGTATTTCTGCCGATGTTATAACTTTTGGTTCTGCGTTTTCAAATTTACCTGTTTTTGAACGGCATTCGGGTAAATATTTGGAGAAATTGCGTGTTTTTTTAGGCGGGGTTGATTCGTTTCCGCCGCCGGAGTGTGAATTGAGTCGGGATTACGAAAAAGTTTTTACGGAATTTGATCAAAAAAAGAATCCGTTTGTTAGATCGGCCGCGCGGAAAATTAGGGGACGGCGATAAATCTGTTATGATCTGTTATTTTATGACATTGCCTGTAGAAGGATGTCACTGTTTTTAGCTACGCATTTTAGAAAGGCTTGGAGGTCTTCGTGTGTACTTAATATTTCAACATTGGCTAAATCATCAGAAATGTCTGTGGAGGACACTGAAGTTTGAAATATGGCAAAATTAGGTATTGAAGTTGTTCTGATCCGCGCAGCTATCACATGTTTTCCGCTCTCCGGCCGCGTAGTCCCGTATTGATACGGAGTAGGACGATTTATGCGTATGCGAGAATCTATTATCACCGCTTGTATTCGTTCATGGCATTGGTCAATTGTTTGGAGAACAGTGTCGCCATTTGCCGCTACAATAATTCTGCAATCCATATTATTTTCATGCTCAACAAGGGGTTTTATTTTACAATCCTTAGGATCACATGTTTGTTCTCCTATTAATAAAATGTCGCGCATTATATTCTGTAAATTTTAAATTATCAGAGAGTTCCAGTCGCGATTGAAACTCTCTATGCCTTTTTCCGTAAGTTCGTGTTTTATATTAAATTTATTCCACGGTTTTGATAAATCCAGATTTTTATAAGGAATATTTTTCAGCGTGCCGGATTTATATTTATAATTTTTATCCGGCATGGGTTTTCTTTTTTTTGCCCATTCTCTTAAAATTTTTGCGGGGGCTGTGATTATGTCCGCTTTAAGTTGGAGTGAACGCAAAAAATGGTCATAACTCCGCACGCTTGCGGCAAGAACTTCAACATGACCGTCTCCGCCTTCGTACATTTTCATTATATTTTTAATCAAACTCATTCCATCCTCGCCTCGGTCATCCAGTCTGCCGATGAAAGGGGAGATAAAAACATCGCCCTTTTTGGCTCCGCGAGTTGCCGCATAAACCGCCGCGGCTTGTTCTTGGCTGAAACAGAGAGTGATATTTAATTTTATGCCTTTTTTAAGCGCTTTTTCGGCCGCAGACAAGCCCGCGTTGGTCAGCGGAATTTTTATATGCGCGTTTGAAATCCAATCGGAGAGTTTCTCCGCCTGTTGTAAAATTTCTTCCGCACTCGTATTTTTATCCGCATAAACTTCAACAGACACAGAGCCGTCCGGAATTGTCTCCGAAATATCAGTCACAATTTTTCGGTAAAAATTCCAGAGTTCTCTCTTGGAAAATTTTTCGCCTGCGGCATACGGATTTCGCGCCACCAAAGTCGGATTAGTCGTTTGTCCGTCCAAAAAACCGAGTAAGTCCATGATTTCTTTTGTTTCAACGGGATCTCCACCATCAAGGAATATTCCAGATGCCAAATTTTCGGGTTTCATACGCGAGTATTATACGCTATAATCACACACTAATGGAAACTTTGCGTTGCGATCGGGAAATTTCAGTAGGTGCAGAGCACCGTGTTTATCTGTCCGAGGACGGTAGAACGGTAGTGAAAGTGCCGACCGAATTCGGAAAAGCTTGGCATAAAATGGGGGCGGATCTTGCCGAAAGGGATCAGATTTTACTTGATGTCAGCGATATTCCGCATATTCCGACGGAAATTATAGAAGGTCCTGTAATAATTGAATTAAAAGATGGGACTAGAAGAGAAGTGGATTATGTTATGCGTCAGCCGTATATTCCCTCTGCAGTCACTTTGGAATTTAACATGCTGAAAGATGATCCGGATTTGCTTGATGAATTTCGTGAGATAGTGGAAAAAGCGGAAACACTGTTTAATGAAACCGGATTTGGGGTTGATTTTGTGGGCGGACACGCGATTAAAGAGCTTTTGCTTGCGCCTTTTCGCTGGGAGGTGCGCGGCGCGGTTTATAATGTTCTTTTACCGCAAGCGGATCAGTATGATGAGGGGGGAAATAAATTTGCGGAGAAGGGCAGACCGATTTTGTGCGATACGCGGTTATACGATTGCAGTGGTTTTTTTGGAAATCTTCTTTCTCGTGTCAGGCGGGATATTCAGCGTTTGCAAAATGAAATCCTGTATTCTTTTTTAAAGGAATTGGAAGAGGGAAGTAGTCGTCCGCCGAGAAAAATCCAGTTGGAAACTTTGATCCATCGGATTGCGGCATGGGGGATCCGTCAATTTGTTTGGTTGCGTTTAAAGCGTCGTCCCAAATAACAGGCAGGTTTCCCGACTATAAATTGTGTTTTCGGGAAAATTGTATAAGAATCTTGTTTTACTGTGATTCTACGTTTTCCGTCGTGCGCGATCAGTTCGCCTTTTTTTATAAAATCAAAATTTCTAAAATCTTTTGTCAGACCGAAGGCGCTGGTTTTTGGGATTACTTCCTTATAAAGTCCTATGATAACCGGATTTTTTTTAGAAGGAACACCGCTACATGACAGGGATCGCCCGCCGCATGCCGCAGGATTCGCTTGTATTTTTTTTAAAAATTCCATCGTTTTTTGTATAACTTTGCCGAGAACTTTTAAATCGCGATTCCAGCCGGATTCATATGTAATTCCAATGCCTCCGTGCGAATTTACGTAATCATCGGTGCATGCGGAGAGCGACGGTATTTTCGCGCCTTTTGCGGGTCCAACAATAAATTTAGTTTCAAAAATCCGCGCTAATTCAAGGTGGCGTGGTGACAATTTGCAATATACAAACGGCACGGACGGTTTTTGTGTAGAGTGAATATCCAGCATAAAATCCGTTTTTTTCAGGATTTTCGCGATTTCAAATGCTCTTTTTTGTTCAAGCGAAGGCTTTTTCCCAAGTTGTACGCCGCTTGATTTAAAAAGCCTATTCATGTCATGCCGCAAAAATCTTTTATTTTTTTCATAAGCGTAAGGATTCCCGAAAATAAAATAAATTTTGCCGAAAATTTGTTCCGGTTTAATAATTTTCTTTAATCTATTGATAGCAAGAACGCCGATTTTTTCGTTGCCATGGATTCCGCCGATTATTGTAACCGTCGGTTTATGCGCGCTGGAGTTCTTTTTCATATGCAGTTTTTTCTTTATTCGAAACAATCATTGTTCCGATTCCGCTTTTCGTAAAAATTTCCAAAAGCAAGCTGTGTGCGGACATTCCGTTTAAAATATGAACTCTTTTGACTCCATGCCTAACAGCATGCGCACAATTTTCAAGTTTTACAGCCATTCCGTCTCTAGCGATGCCTTTGTCTATTAATTCTTTAATCTCTTTAAGAGTTAGAGTATGCAAAAGATTTTTGCCCGAGTAAACGCCGTCTGTATTGCTGAAAACAATTAATTTTTCGGCTTTTAGCGCAGAGGCAATTTCCGTGGCAATCGTATCAGCATTGATATTCAAAATTGTTCCGCTGTCTGTCGCGGCAACCGGTGAAACAATAGGTAAATATCGGCTTTTTAATAAGTAAAAAAGTATTTCCGGATTTACTTTTATAATGTCGCCGACATAGCCGAAATTGATTTCTTTTTTGGGTCGTTTTTTTACGTCCAGCAAGTTTCCGTCCATTCCGCTTACGCGCAAGCCTTTCATGCCAAGGCTTTTCATCACGCTTAAAATTTCCAAATTCAGACTTCCGCCGAAAAGCATTTTAACGACTTCCAGATCGCGTTTTGTTGTGATTCTTCTGCCGTTTATTTTTCTGGGTTTAAAACCGAGGCGCAAAGAAATTTCGTCAGCTTGCGGTCCGCCGCCATGCACTAAAATTACATGAATTCCACAGTGCAAAATCGTTTTTATGTCTTCCAATAAATTTTTAAGTATTATTTTTGACGTTATGACTTCACCGCCGATTTTGACGACGAAGATTTTGTCCTTAAATTTGCCGAGATAGAATTTTTTTTGAGCGGAGTTCATAAAGCGCTGGCGAGAGATATCTGAAACAGCCGAAGAAACTCGTCAATTTCAGATTTACTCGTTGTTAAAGGCGGCATAATCCTAAATACGTTTTTTTTGTAAGAACTTCCTATAATCAACCCGTTTTTCAGGCACGTTTTTGTTAAATCCGGAATTTCGCGCGAGAATTCAATGCCGAGCAAAAAGCCTTTGCCCAAAACATTTTTGACGCCGTCTATTTTTTTAAGTTTTTTTACAAGATATTTATTTTTCCCCTTCACTTTTTTTAAAAAGTTTTTTTGCGTCAGGATGTTTACCGTTGCGATTCCTGCCGCGCACACGACAGGTCCTCCGCCGAACGTAGTGGCGTGCTGACCAGTTTTAATCTCTTTGCTTATTGTTTCCCTAACTAACACCGCCGAAAGTGGGAGTCCGCCTGCAATGCCCTTTGCGGTTGTTATAATGTCCGGATAAATGCCCATTGATTTTGAAAACCAAAAATTTCCAGTTCGCCCGAGCCCTGTTTGTATTTCATCAAAAATCAAAAGAATGACTTTGCGTTTGCAAAACTCGGCAAGCTGTTTGTAAAAAGACGCGTCAGCCAAGTTTATGCCGCCGATACTTTGAATCGGCTCGCAAATTACAGCGGCTGTATTATTCTTCGCCGCCTTTTTAACGCTTTTCATATCTCCCAAAACCGCGAAGGAAGTATATGAATCAAGATTAGGTTCAAACTGGTGGTACGAATCAATTCCTGTTGCTGAAGTGCAAATTGCACTGCGACCGTGAAAAGAATCTCTAAAAGAAACGATGCGGTGTTTTCCCGTATGTTTACGCGCAATTTTGATTGCGGTTTCGTTCGCTTCGGAGCCTGAATTGGCAAAATAAACCTTATATTTTTTCGGCAAAAGAGTTTTTGCGAGTTTTTCGGCGAGTTGCGCCGCCGGTTCCGTTTCAAAAATATTTGAATAGAAAATCAGTTTTTTGCTTTGGTCATTTATCGCTTTCACGATTTTCGGATTGCAATGTCCAAGAAGGCAGACGGCATGTCCTCCATAAAAATCCAAATATTTTTTGCCCTTGTCGTCGTACACATAACTGCCTTGACCTTTCACAAGCTTAACAGGATACCGCGCGTAAGTATTTATTAGGTAATCAGACATATAGAGGAGTCAGTGATTTTAAAGATTCTGTTTCGTCTCTGCCGAACATGATATTGAAATTCTGCACTGCGTTTCCGCTAGCGCCTTTTATTAAATTGTCAAAAACGCCTTGTACAAGCGCTCCGCCCTTAATTTTATAAACCGCAAGATCGCAGAAATTAGAGCCCGCCACCGCGGCGAGTTCAACCTCCGGCTTTATTCGTATAAACGGCTGGTTTTTATAAGTTTTTTTGAGAAGATTTTCAAGCGCTTCCTGTGAAAACTCTTTTTTCAGATCTAAAAATGCCGTTAAATGTATACCGCGCGTAAAAGGACCGCTTGTCGGCACAAAATTAAGCTGTGTTTCGCTGATGCCGATTGTCTGAATAATTTCGGGAATATGCTGATGAATATTTATTTTATAGCTTTTTACATTATGGTGTCTGACGGGATGGTGTGTGCCAAGCGAAGGTAGCTTCCCACTGCCGCTTGAGCCTGTTACTGCTAATATATTTGCGTTACGGATAAAATTTTTAAATGGCAGAAGAGCAAATTGGGAGAGCAAAGCAAAACAGCCCGGATTCGCAACGTAATGCGCGTTTGCAATTTTCGTTTTGTTTATTTCCGGAAATCCGTAAATAAATTTATTAACCGCTTCGGGAAAGGAATGTTTATGATTATAATATTTCTCATATAAAGCGGTATTTTGAAGTCTGAAATCGCCGGAGAGATCAATAATTTTAGTTTGATCCATTATCTGCGGCACAATTGTTAAAGATTCCGTATGAGGCACAGCTAAAAACACCACATCGCTTTTCTCCGCAACCGTTTTCAACGGCGTGTCTGTCATGAGCAGATCGCATACGCCTTTTAAATGCGGATAAACCTCGCTTATGCGTTTACCGGCAGAGCTTCGCGAAATCAAATATTTTATCTCAACGTACGGGTGATTTGAGAGGATTCGCACGAGTTCTATTCCCGTGTAACCTGTCGGGCCTATAATTGCTACCTTTATTTTGTGCGGCATATTTTAAAACGCAGTTAAATAATTCTTCGCCGTTTACCAGCGCATTAAACGCAGGAATGTTTAAATTTTTTGCTATAAAATCGGCTCCAACCGAATTGTCGGTTACGGGGCCTGAAATAATGTCCAATGGCGCGCCGATTTCTTTGCATACATCAAAAAGTTTCCATGCTCCAACGGGATCATGCGCACAGCCGATATGAACAGCGGTATTTTTTTGGATTTCTTTGTCTTTCAAAATATCCATTACTCCATATTCTCCGAAAATGCCGTCGCCGAATTCAATTACAATATAATTTGGTTGCTCTGCCGACAAGTAATCAATGGCTCCTTTTGCGGTAAAAACAGCTGTTCCGTTATTTTTCACGGTTGATGTATAGCCTGCGTCAACGAATGTTACCGCTTGTTTCGCGCCATAGTCTTTCATGTTTTCGGTGTCTTTCATGGCGGCTACGCCGGCAAGTTTTGCGGCGGATATTTTGAGTCCCGCACGCGACATGTGTTTTATAATTTCGCACGCCACCGAGGTTTTTCCGACATTCATGCATGTTCCGCTTACGATTATGAGCGGGGAAGAGGATTCCAGATTTTTGCGCGGTTCAAAAAGTTTATATTGTTTGATGTTAATCGGTTTCGCGTCTTTATTTAGAATTGCGCCGATCACTTTTGCTTGTAAAGGACGGCCGACTTCTTTTAAATTCGCGCTTGTGCAAATTCCGGCAACTCCGCCGAGATTTAAAACATGGATTATGTCGCCCGCCTTAAGAAATTGAGGCACTTCTCCGACAAATCCTTTTAATGCTTTTCTGTTGCCCAGCGCGACCGC
>JBBUCQ010000052.1:0-21840 GCA_038057715.1 Patescibacteria group bacterium
GCGTTTCAGCTTATTGCCTTATGAGAAAAGAAGAGAGGAATTTTAATGTTGAAAAGATTTTGGAAATCAAAATTGTCTAAACAACTTTTATTTTTCCTTGGGAATTAGTTTTTGTTATATTATGCGAAAAAGAATATATATCATCAAAATTGAGAAGCCGTTTTGACTTACATTCTTTTATAAGCGCCATGGAAGTATTGTGCGAAAAACCAATGTACTCAACTTCTTTATTTAGGGCTTGCACCATTCGTACCGCCGGTATGAGATCGCTGTCGGAACTTATCAAAATTGCCTTGTTGTATTTATTTCCAATCGCAAGAAAATGGAGATCGAGCGCCAGCCGAACATCAACGCCTTTTTCTTTATAAATGCCGTTGTAATTTTGAATATGACCGCGGACGATTTTAATATTAGGAATATTTGACTGAAGATGTGCAAAAAGTTTTTGCTGATGTGAGTACAGAAGTTCGCTTTTGGGATTATTTTTTTCTTTTCTGACTTGGCCGACATAGTAACCGACGTAAACCGGTTTTGTGCCTTTGGTGAGGCTTAAAATACAGCCATTGTAATTAAAACGGCTTGTGTGTTTAATTTTTAGCTCTTTGAGTTTGCTGTAAAAATTACTGCCGTCTATAAAAACTGCGATTTTCATTTTTGAATTTAGAATAACAAAAAAACCCGCCATTACATTACTGTAAGGGCGGGGGGATTAGCAACTATTGCGGATTTACACTAATCTCAATTTTTCCCAGCGTCAACACTATTTTAGTGTAAGTTTTTGTATCTGTCAAGAGTTTTGGTTCCGCATGCTGGTCGCGATCCGAACGTGGTTTAAAGAATAACGATGTTATAATTTGACCATGGAAGTTTTTGGCTCAGCAGTGCCATCAAAGGAAGTTGTATTACGAGTTTTGAATAATTTGTTTACGCCCGAGAAATCCAAGAAGCCCTTGGTCGCGGCTTTTTATGCCACCGATGCTTGCAATGGACAGTGTGAATTTTGTAGCCAAAAAGAAAGCGTTGAGGAAGCCAAGGGAGGTTCCGAGCGAACGGATATAGAGACCCAGAAGCGTATTTTGGCCGCTATTCGCGCGGATGTGCCAAACATCTATTTGATGGGAGGAGAGCCGTCTATTCATCCTCATCTTGAAGAGTTACTGATTGAGTGTGAGAACCTGCAGTTTGATACCATCGGAGTTAACACAAATGCGGTTATTTTTAGGACCGAAATTCCGGAGCATGCGAATATGCTTATTGTTAGCCTTTTTTCTACGGATCCGTTGGTGGTTGGCCGAAAATTATTTCCGAATTTGGATGAGGATCGGCAGACAAAATTAGGCATGCGAGTTATTGAAAATATAAAAAAATATGCGAAGGAGCATGATTCTGAAAAAACAGTAATGGTTGTAAATAAAGTTGTTACGGGCGAAGAGGGGGATATTAAGGGCGTTTTTGATTTGATAGCGTTTTGTAGAGAGGTTGGGATTAGAATTAATATTGCGCCTGCGGTTCTGCCGGACAATCGCCCCGATCCGCGTCTTGTTAATAATAAAGCGTGGATGTTTCTGATTGATTATTTGCTGAAAAATATGGACGTGGTTGTTTGCAGTAAGGAATATTTAAAAATCATCAAAACTTTCGAGCATTTTGATTGCACGCCGAATGTTGTGCCTGCTATTCGTCATAATGGAGATATTGATGTGCCGTGCCCGAATGTCGATTCGCCAAAAACCGTGAATTTATTGGAGGTCGGTGGTGTGCATAATGCCCTGCAAAAGGGCAGGGAGGAGTTCGGAGATTTTGATCCGAGTAAAAGTTGCAGAGAGCAATGTCATAAGGCTTGTTATGTGGAGGCGAGGAATTTGGGGAATGTGACATTTGTATTTGAGGCCTTGAGGCAAATATTTGGAAAGCGTTTGAATGGGATTGTGGGGGGGCAAAATTATTCATATATCGATTTATTAAAAGAATTTTGCACAGAAGATATGCACGACTACGATAGTGCAATTGGTGAATATATTGAGCCGATTAGGAGGAAGAATGAGTTGTTTGCAAAATTAATTGATGAGCTTTCCGAGGATGATTTGGTTGAAATGAAAGAATACCTGGCCGAGTTATGGGACGCTTTCGATTTGATATGGCGATTTACTCCCGGTGGCCTAAAAGGTTTCTTTCTTGCGACCGATATTGCCAATCAAATTTTAACCAGACCGTTTACTCCGGTTTTCAGAGGGATTAAAAAAGTTACGGGTATCTCTTTGATAGGTGATAATTGCGGTGCAAGGGCGATGAATAGAATCGCAAAATACGTCAAAATAATTGATATGGGATTATCTAAACGAACGCGCGAAAAAGCGGCTTAAGACAAGCCATTAATGGGAAGTTGGCTCCGCATCGTGGACGACGTTAGGACCGTGTTTCAGCGAAAAAGTGGCTGTATTTATATTCCTAATTTAGCTCATATGTCAGGTTAAAGCTTGACTGAAAGGTAAAAAAGGCGCATAATATAAAAAGAATTAAGTTTAAACATTTAACAAAAACAAATATGGCACATGCATACAAACTTTCTGTAAGAGCAAAACTTTTTGCCGTTATTGCAGTTGTAATTTTTTTAGGGGTGGTTAGTTATGCGGCATTAGCCGCATCTGCCGAAGCGTTTGTTCCTATACTTCCGACGGTGGATCATTCTCCGACGCTAGGTTCAACTTCGACAATAGATTTATCCGCAATTCACAAAGATAAACTAAAGTCGTTGCAAAACGATATAGAAGAAAACATCCGTCGCCGGTTGAGTGATGTAAAAAGGGTGGCTAAAGACGTTAATACAACAACTATAGACACCTTATTGAACCAATGGGAATCTTGTATTCAGGCACGTCAGGCTGATGTGGGAAAGGATGTTTTTAATACGAACATGGAAGAATGTCTTTTATTAAATCAAATGACTAGGGACGAATTTAACAAGAATATAATTCCGCAAATAAAATGCGCGGAAACAAAGAAAAGAATTAATGAGTATAAAAAAGAAAAGAAAAATATGGAGAGGCAAATAAAAGATTTTTTGAGGGGTGACAAAACCAGGGATATGTCAGTTTTCAAGGGAATTATTTCTCGGATGGATGAGCCTTTGGCGAAAGCGGATACATTAAGTTGTAACAGCGATGTCAGAGATTCCTTGGAGCAGATTAGCAAAGAACTGGGCGATCTTTCCGTAGATTTTAGTAACGCCCGGAGCGATCTGCAAAATCAAGCCCAACGAAATGGCGAGCTTGAATCAATGATGAGGGGTTCATGCGGGGCGAGCGTCCCGCGTTCCTTAAATAAACTTGAAAAGGAAATGAAAGCTAAAGCGAAGAAATATCCTGCAATTTATGGAGATGCAACGTCAAAAATTAATGATATGAGAGAAATTCACAATCAGAGATGCGGTGATTTGTTAAACCAGATAAAGGCCGCGCTCCAAAATAACGATACTGATGCTTATAACGACGCCCGTTCAACTTTCAATGATTTAGGTAGGGATTTTGATGACATACAGGCATCTTTTTATGAGGCTGACCGGCAATTAAGCGATATTGAAAATGTAAAAAATATTGGGAAAGAGCTCAAAAAACAAATCAGCGAGCTTAAGGCAAGAAAAAAAGGGCAGTTGTTGAAATACAAGAAAGCGTTTGCACAGGCTTCAAAAAAAGTTATAAGCAGTGAAGACCAAAAAAAGAATCTGGACGCGTTTGATGAATATATAGGGCAGGCGGATGAGCTTTTGGCAAAAATGACGGATGGACTTAAGAGGACAAAATTGGCGCAAAATAATCCAGATTCCGCGCTGGTGGAGGAGATTCAGAAAATGCAGAATGAATATTCCGAAACGCAACAAGAGTGGCTTAAATTAACCAATATTATGACGCGGCTTGTGCCGGGCATAGAAGGTATGATGATTGTTGAACCGTTTGGAGGGTTGGAATCTATACGCCGCGCAACCAATAATGATCCGGAATTAATGAGCGTTTTAGACGGAATTGCAAGTCAAGCAAATGATTTGCTAAACCAGGCATGGGTCATAGCGATAACTTCGCCGGATGAAGCTCTTGATATCCTCATGTCACGGCAGGATCTGCATATTGATTGGACCGATGCCACGGACAGCTGGAAAGAAAGTCATGGAATAGAAGAGTTTGATTATTCCGGCGGACAGCCGTCTAATATTCCATCCAGTTCTTCTATGGATCGTTGATAGTTGGCTCCGCAGACCGGTCGCTGTCTGAACGTAGTTTCAGACTATTTGAGCTTATAGATTGTGGCCTTTCCTTTTCCCAAACGTTCGATCAAACCTAATTCAATGAGTTTATTTAAATCTTGATTACGCGTTGGTTTTGCCCGTTTTGTTAAGCCAGAATAAATTTTGTCGGTGATAAATCCGTTCTTTTTTATATATTCAAGAATGGTTTTGTGATGAGACTGAAGAATAGTTTCTGGCGTAATAGTTGCAGTTTGCAGAATCTTTGAAACTCGCAGAAGTTCATCAATAATTCCATCGGTAAAATATTCTAGCCATGGCGTAAAATCCACATGTTTTTGAATATCATGGTAGTTTCCGGTGACACCAACATTCTTAAAATAATCGGAAACGTTTTGATTGTAATAATTTTCAAAGCTAAAGAGATTGAATGTATCAAGCCCCACTGCTGCCAGCAAAACTTTTGTCGCGAGTCTTACGGTTCTGCCGTTGCCGTCCATAAATGGGTGGATAATCACGAACTGTTTATGGAAAATGCCTGCGATAATGAGTGGATCCAGCACATTTTTATTCTGTTCTACAAAAGTGAATAATTCCTTTAATAAAGCTGTAACATCTTTATGATCGGGCGGCCAATACACCGTTTTTCTAATTTTGGGATCATTAACAAATACAGGCTCTTTTCTTATTTTTCCACAACGGAATTCTGATATGAGTCCTTTTGTAATGATTTTTTGAATATGCAGAATTAGAGGCAGGTTAAAACGAACAGGCTCTTTTTTTACAAATGCATTAAGCCAAAGCAGAGCTTCATTGTAATTTAAAACTTCTTTTTCGCTGTCGCGCACAAATTTAGGATGAGATTTTAGAATTTTCTTAACTTCGGTAAGAGGAAGGGGATTGCCTTCAATACTGGTAGAGGCGTGAGCTGAAATTTCACGCGCTTTCTTTTCCAGTTCCAATAGAATTACTTTAGAGAATCTCTTGCCGTTAAGTTCAAAAATTAGAGTGGAAATACGCTTAATATTCTCCAGAAGTTTCGGTGAAATTGTGTATTTTGGATCAAACATAGTATAGACACATTATAGACGAAAAATAGACGAATGTGTAGGGGATTTATATTCAGAAAACCGAAATATTTACCATCGTGGTCTCTTATCTGGGAAACGATTCCCGTTTTTGTAAATTCTTGGCTCCGGAGCCCGGACTCGAACCGGGAACCGTCTCGTTACACTTATCCCCAAATTTCTTTGAGGGGTGGACTATATCATCTCCCCCGCCATGGCGGGGGAGTAAGGCGCTTCCCCTCTCCGACATTACGTCGGAGAGAGTACTCTCTTGCGAGATAGTCTCTGAACCTTCTCCGACTTTACGTCGGAGCTTGGCTGCTGATTGCCCTTTCAGTTTTCTGAAATAGGGTTTCCAGCAATTCACCTTATTTTTCAACCTAAGTTACCTTAGGAAGCTGCGTGATTTTCACAGCGAGCTGCTCCACCATTGAGCTACTCCGGAATGATGAATAATTTACTTTTTTCTGAACCTCACAATTTCCCTACCGACCACTTGCCCCGGTCGTTCGTAGAAAAGCGAGGTTGTTTTTAAAGGATCAAATTCTGTCCTACTATAACCAAGACTGGTAATTTTATCAATAATGCGGTCGGTAAGTCGGATTTTTTCGCCCTTACCCTTATTCCAAACAGGGAAAATAATAACGATAGGTGTATCAGCCCTAAGCAGACCCCCCAAATTCTTAAAAAACCTTATATACAAGTCCGAAAGTTCGGAAATTACTCTTTCCAAAAATTGCACAGCCGGAAATGTTGAAAGTTCAGGGCCGAGATATGGCTCGGTAACGATAGAGAGATCGTAGCTTGCCTGCCCCGCTTTTGCGGTGGTAGCTTGTAGCTGGTAGGGTTGGAAGTCGGCTTTAGAAAGCGAACACGCGTCTTTTGTAAAAATATTATTTTTCGCAGAGTCCGCGATTTTAAAATTTGTGCGTAACCACTCTACATTTTTTTTCGAGCCTTCCGTCATTTTATTACTGGAATCCGAGCCGATCGCACCAAAACCCATTAAAAGAGCTTCCATCAAAATAGTGCCGCTTCCGCAGAACGGATCTATGATAGCTTGTAGCTTGTAGCTTGTAGCTTGTAGGGGAGAGGACGCCAAATTTATCATCATCTGCGCCAATTTAGGCGGCATCATCCCCGCTTGCGGATCCCGAAACGGCTTTCCATAATCGCGCTTTGAATATCCTTCAAAATCCTGCAGTGCAATGGAAAATCCGAGCGCGACTTTATTATCGCCCATATCAATTATCGTCACATTTGAACCGGCCCCTTTAAGCCCTTGATCTGCCGCAAAAACAGCGCTTACATTTTGAAAATCTTTATTCATAAAAGCCGCTGAAATGTTCTGCGCACGTAGGGATTTTTTTAATTCCGTCAGTAAATATTTTTGCACGCGTGAAGATTTATTTTCCGGCAAAAGATTTACTGCGAATTTAAATTTGCCCGTGTGTCCTTCGCATTTTTTGACTAAATATTTTTGAATTTCCGTAAGAACAGCGGTCTGCGGCAGATTTTCGGCGAAAATTTCAAGAATCTCAACGCATCCGCCCAGACGATTTAAAAAATCCTGGGAGGGCGTTGGAGAAGGCGATTCCGCAAAAACGCAAAGGCGGTTTTTCGCAATTTGAATTTTGTCGCCCAAAAGATTAAAAAGCTCGGCAATTGATAAATCGGGATTTCTTCCTAATACTAGGGCGTATTTCATATAATCATAGGCCTCGCTTTGCTCGGCTGAATGACACTCTGACATAAACAGCCTGTCCGCACAAACGGAAAAACATAAAAAAACCTTTTATTAAACTTAAATTTATGTAAATTGTATTTTGTCATTTGGTTTTCATTTGACCTTTGGATTTTGTACTTTGTAACTTTTATATTTTATGGCTTACTCACTCAACCGTGCCCAAATCATAGGAAACGTAACCAAAGCCCCGGATGTCCGTTCTGCAGGCGGTCAAAAAGTAGCAACCTTCGGAGTCGCGACAAACTTTTCATGGAAAGATCAATCCGGCCAGAAAAAAGAAAAAGTTGAATTTCATAACATTGTAACTTGGAGGAAGCTTGCCGAAATCTGTGAACTTTACCTTAAAAAAGGCACAAAAGTTTATATTGAAGGCAGAATTCAGACGCGCGATTGGCAAGGTGAAGACGGCGTGAAGCGATATAAAACCGAAATTATTGCCGACAACATGATTATGCTGGATAAAAAAGGCGCAACTTCCGATTCCGGTTTTACGCCGATGCCGGTTGAGTCTGCTACTGCAAGGGAGCCCGGATCGGTTAAATCGTCAGCAAAACCCGAATCCCAACCTGTTGAAGAAGAAGTTTCAATAGATGACTTGCCATTCTAAGAAGAATCTGGTACAATTTAGGTGTACTTAAAAAAAGTACAAAAATAAATATTTCTTAACAAAAACAAATATGTTTAATTGCGTTCGGTTCATTTCTTTTTCAAGTTCCAAGTTTGTTTTTCAAAACGGAGGTCAAGAAGGAGGGTCCGTTGAAAAAAGCGAAAAAAATCTGCACGAGGCCGTAGAAAGTATCATCTCCGAAGATTTGAAAAAAATAGATGAAATTGGAGATAATCCTGAAGAATTGGAAAAAGTTGTAGAGGCGGCTTTAAATAGGCTTGGTGATTTATATAAAGATAAAATTAGAGACAAACAAACAGCCCAAAAACATGCTCTGGAACTTTTAGCTTCAAGGGCATGCGATCTTAATGGAGATGGAAAAATTAATACAAAGGAAGAAAAGACAGTAAAAACCAGAGTAGATAGTGCGCTTGGCGATATTTATAGAAAAATAGACGGAGCGGCAAATTCAGCAGAGTCAAATATTAATTCTGTTGCCGAAACGGCGGCGGAATTTAAGCGCGAAGCTATTGGGAATAAAGGATTTCTTACAAATGATTTAGCTAATGCGTCTGATCCGGGTGTAAAAAAAGCATATGCGGAATTTACAAAAGCCGGAGATTATTTTGCCAAGATGCGTGCGGAATATGGCTTGGGTGTTGATACGCCAATTACGGAAGATAATATCTTGGATGCATTGGATGGTTTGGCTGACGGAGGAAATAAAATTTATAAACGAGCGCGCGCCAAGGGCGAATTGCCTGCTATGGCTGCCAGTATAGCCACTGAATTAAACGCTTTTAAGGAAGATGTGTCTCATAGTAGAGGCGCATTGGTTAATGCGATTGATGCCTGGCATGATAATGTCGTAAAAAATGCTCGTGGAAATAAAGAAGTAGATGTAAAGGCATTGGCGCGAGCTATTTCAGATGCAAAGGTTTCTGTTTTGGCATGGAGCGAGAAAGTAAGTGCACAGGGAGTGGCGTGGGAAGAAGCTAAGGAAGCGAATAGAAAAGAAGCAGGAAATACGACCGGTATGGAAGAGCGATCGTATGCAGTGGATTTTAGATATAGAAAAGCAGAAGATAAACTTGAAGCCGCACAGAAATTTTTGAATGGAGAAAAATTAAGATATGGTTTGGGTGTTGGTGTTTCTCTCACGGAAGATAATATTTTGGATGCATTGGATGGTTTGGCGGACAAAGGAAATAAAATTTATAAGAGAGCACGTGCTAAGAGTGAATTGCCTGTTATGGCTGGACAGATATTGTCTGATTTAAAAGCTTACGAACGAGATATCGTAAAAGCTCGTGGAGAACTTGAACAAGTTAAAGCGGAAGCCGGTAGATTTGGTTTAGAGGAAGGGTCCGCTTTGGCTCGCCAAGGAAAAGTTAAGGAGGAAGGTTGGAAACGTGTTGCCGAGGCCGCAAAAGCTGATTATAAAGGGTCGGCGAGAGAAAAGTTAGTTGCTCGCGCAGAGGAAGTTAAAGCGGAAAGGGCTTGGGCGCAAACGCAAAAAATGGTGGAAAGAGCCTCTGCGGAAAAAACTCTGGCTGATGCTAAGGCGGCTGCAAAAGGAGTTGGAGAAAAAGCCAAAGGTATTTTTGGCGGTGCGGCAAAATTAGCTAAAAAGTTTGGAGGAGAAGTTGTTAGAGCGGCTGGAGAGGCGAAGAAAGCCGATGTAATAGAACATAAAGTTGTAGAAGGAGATAATATGACCAAAATTCTGAAGCAATTTTATCCGGCTGACCAAGTTAATGGGAATCTTGCGAACGAAATTCAAAAACAATCTTTGGGTGAAGTTGCTACGCTTAAGAGTGGAGCGAAGTCATTAATAAAGCCAGGTCAAACTATCAAACTTCCGAAAACCGTTACGTACATGAAAGACGGGAAAGCGATTACCGTTACAAGAAAATCCTAAATATTATTTTAATAATTAAAAATTTTATATATGGCGATTACAACTACACAACATGCAAAACAGATTCTTCAAACTCAATCATTAGCAATTCAATCCGCTTACGATAAAGGTGTTCATTCCATAACGAGTCTTGGGAATAAGGGACGAAGAATTGTTGAAGATCATGTCCAATCTGCTACAGGAAAATCTGCCGAGGACATACTTGGAGAGATTTAATTACAGGTTAGCCTAAACAAAATGGGTTGACACAATAGTGGATATATTACCGTACTATCTTGACGGATTCTAAAAAGCTCTTATACTTTTGCCTAATATGGATAAGGTAGAAGAGAATTTTGGAGGGCAAGTTGATACACGGTTTTCCAGAAGAAGTTTTTTATTAACGGCTGGGATTGCGGCGGCGGTTTTTGGCGCACAGCTTGGCGTAAAAAATGTTTTTGCACAAGAACCGCAAGAAGAAAGATCATCCGGATTTTTAGATAAGATTATTGATTGGGCAGATAAGGAAAAAGTAGATGAAATGGAAAGAAAGTTTGAAGAGCATTATGTTCAATTGTCGCCACAGGTAAATAAATATGTTGAAAGCGAAGAAATGCGAAAGTTAATAGGAGATATTTTTGCAGTTTTTAAGTCAAATAAAAATTCCGGAAGAAATAAATTCAGATACGAACTGGATCCTTATTTGGAAGATTGCGAAGGAAGTTTTAACGGTTTACTTGGAACGATTAAAGTACCGCAGGATTTTGATCCGAGCGATCCTAAACACTTTACGGCGCTTGTTCATGAAGTGGGGCACGTTCCCTATGATGACAAAAGAAAAGCATCTATGACGAAAGAAGAGTATGAGGCTTATTGGTCAGTGCCTAAGGTAAAGGCGAATTTTGTTGTTGTACCGGAAGAAGAAGCCACGTTAACCGCTGTGCAAATTGAATTGTTAAATGCGATGATGGATGGATCGTTAAAAAATGCTGTTTTGGCGGGGCAGGGGGTAAAAATGCCGGAGACGAAAGATAAAGACGGATGGGATTATTTGGAGAGATGCGCGCAAGTATATTATAAAAACAGCAGAGCGAAATTTGTTGAATTTATAGAACGGGAATATAGAGGAGCGCCCGGAGCTTTGATCGTAAAATAATTTCGTATTTCAAGAAGCGATGACCTAGATTTCACATGCGGTCCCACTAAGTGGGAGAATCGCAGAGGTGAGGTCATCGCTTCCACGCAATGCTCTTTCAGGTCCTATCTGCTCCCGCTGGGCGGGACAGAGGACATTTTTGGAAAGAGCGGTAGAAAATGAGTCGACTACGGCTTCATTTTGTTCTCCGTTGCGAAAGCGGAGATTCTCCCTACCGTTCTTAAGTGGTTCTAGTCCGCCGAAGCTTTAGCGTAGGCGGATAGACCTTTCCCACTTTGGTCTTTTTTGTTTTTGTTTTTTTCGTTCCGCCGAAGCGGGACGAAAATTTTCACATTTGTTTTTGTTTTATCCCTCGTCCCGTTTTAAAGGAGAGGGTTGCTTTTCATGTGTAGGGACTGTAATCGGCAGTCCGCGCTTGAAAAGTAGGGAGCAGTGCGACCCGACCGCAAGGTCGGGTTGCACTTTTTTCTAAACAGAAAGAAGTTT
Source organism: Patescibacteria group bacterium (assembly GCA_038057715.1). Classification (GTDB taxonomy): domain Bacteria; phylum Patescibacteriota; class Gracilibacteria; order UBA1369; family UM-FILTER-53-11; genus JBBUCQ01. Next base: position 11,201 of record JBBUCQ010000052.1, read on the forward strand.
CGCCCTGTTCTCCACTTTTCCGATTTTTCAAACATCCATGAGTCCAATGTATCCCACTATTATAACATTTTTGGCTTTATTTCTCAAGGACATAAAGCCTGTTATAATCATCCCGATGGTTGGAAAAATATTTTTGATTTTGGGACCTTCCGGTTCCGGTAAAGGCACTGTAATGGCTTATTTGCATCAAGAGTTTAAAGATGCGGTGTTTCCGATTTCGTGTACGACGCGTAGTCCGCGTCCCGGCGAGCACGACGGTGACGTTTATTATTTTTTAAACCGCGACGAATTTCAGAAAAAAATAGATGCTGGGGAATTTCTGGAATGGGCCAAGGTTCATAATGACAATATGTACGGCACTTTGAAGAAACCCATTCTGGATGCGCTTGCCGCAGGCAAAATCGTGATACGCGAGGTTGATATGCAAGGGGTTGAGTCAATCGTAAAACTTTTACCGCGAGATCAAGTCGTTTCAATTTTTATTACAGCGCCGTCGTGGGAAAATTTACGCGCGCGAATTTTAGGCAGAAGCAAAATTCCGGAAAGTGAATTAATTCAGCGCGAAAAAAGTTTTGAACGCGAAATGGGATTTTCAAAAAAATGCGATTTTGTCGTAATGAGTGAAGAAGGAAAAATTGACGAATTTTGCGGAGAAACTGCTGATATAATTAAAAAAGTTAAGTCTACTACTGGGGAGTAGCCAAGCGGTAAGGCACCGCCCTCTGGAGGCGGCACCGAAGGTTCGAATCCTTCCTCCCCAACCAAAATAGCCACGAAATAAATATAATAAAGTATCGTAGGGGCTTTAACTTAGGAAGGATTCGAATGCCGGAGGTAGCGGGCACCCGAGCGAAGCGAAGGGTCGCTACCGAGGCAAGCCCGCGCGCGAGCGCGTAGCGCGAGACGACGCGGGCGAATCCTTCCTCCCCAACCATATTCAGGTTAAATTTGACTTTTTAGCTACGTTTTGGTAAATTAGCAATAACTACTAATTTTATGAAATGGATAGATTTTGAAAGGCATATAAAGGCAAAAAACATTAAGCTGTTTACTCCCCTTGATGTGCAAAGATTTTTAAGCAGGTCAAAAATAGCTATCACATTTTTGATTCACCGTCTAAAAAAGCAGGGCTATATCCAAAGTATAAAAAGAGGGATATATAAATTATCAGACGAGCAAATTCCTGATTTGTACGTAGCTAATAAACTTTATGAGCCCTCGTATGTATCGCTGGATTTCGCTCTCTCGTACCATCGTGTGATCCCTGAAAACGTGTACGAAATCACTTCCATAACCCCAAAAACCACAAGAAGATTTGAAATTTTTGGGAAAATATATTCATATAGACGCGTGAAAAAAGCGGCCTTTGCCGGTTATACGGTGGCAAAACAAAAAGGATGCAGTTTTTTAATAGCTGAGCCGGAAAAAGCATTTGTTGACGCAAATTATTTCCGCATACTTGATGGGCTTAAACCGATTGCTCGTTTCGATAAAGAAAAAATTAATCCCGAAAAAGCTTTAAGATACGCTAAACTTTTTGGTAAATCCAAACTAATTGGTATTGTTAAAACAACACTGCAATGATCTCCATTGAAACACTTGAAAAATTAGCAAAGCAGTATCAAACAGGATTGTTCCCGAACATAGTTCGTGAATATTTTCAACATACTTTTCTGGCTGAATTATACAAATTACCTGAAGCGGAAAAGATGTTATTTAAGGGCGGAACTGCACTCCGTATCATATACGGAAGTCCGCGTTTTTCCGAAGATTTAGATTTTTCGCTTTTTAGAACCCCACAACATGAAATAAAATCCCTTGTTGAGAGTCTATTTGTAAAAGTTTTAGCGGAGATTGAACAAGTCGGGATAAAAGTAGAAATAGGAAAAAAATCAGATGTTACAAGTGGAGGATATTTTGGAATTGCTACATTCAAAGTTTTTGAATACCAGCCGGTTGGAGTTGAAATCAATATATCTGGTCGCAATGGAAGAGAACTTAAGTCTGAAGTAGACAGCGTTGCGAGCGATTTTGTTCCAACCTTTTCAGTCGTTCATTTGCCGCAGAATGAATTAGTCGAAGAAAAAATATTTGGCGCTCTGCGCGAACGCAAAAAACCACGTGATTTTTATGATCTGTATTTTATTATGAGAAGGGGCATGCTCTCCATGGATCAGAAAAAGCGGCTTGCCGAAATAAAGAATGAGATAATTGCGGACGCTTCCAAAATCGACTTTCGTGGAGAACTTGGTACTTTTTTACCGGTAGATCAACAAGCGATTATTCGTGATTTTGTACGCGCTCTGGAAGCTGAGATCGGCAGGCAAATTGTATGATTTCCGCTCAAAGATATATCCGTTCAAAATTCTATTATTCTCTAAATCTGTCAGCCAGATCTGTAAGCCAAAGCTGAATTAAAAACCCATCCTACAATGTTCACGCCCGGATAATCCGCGGCTCTTTCCAGCAATTGTTCTTGTGCCGCTGCATCACCTGTGCTGGCTTTGAATAATAATGCACATTTTTCGTTTGCCATAATCATCTGTATAACTTCCGGACGGTTCTCTCTTGTATTCCGAATTGCTTTGTAAGTGTGTTGATTATCTCTTTCTAATAAAGCTTTCCATGATGCGACTGATAACTCGCCCTTTTGTGCCAATACCCAAATAATTGCAATCTCTGGGCTGAATGTGTCTTTGGGATCAGATTCTCTAACAAGTTTCATTTGTAATTCCGGGCTGAAATGAGGTCGCCATTTGAACATTACATCTCCGCAATCTTCCCCTGCTAAATGTGTGCCTTCGTCTCTATCTATATCTCTATATCTGTAAGCCAAATCACCGTCTTTGGTTCTTTTAATAATATCTTGTAATCCTTCTCTCTTACCTTGAACACATGATAACTCGGTGGTGCTCGGAAATCGTCTTTTTATGGCGCATCTGACTTTAGCAAGAATTCTAACTCTGATATCTGTAACACGAGTTTGATCAAAAGCCAGCGGATAAGTTGATTCTCTATGTCGTTTTCTATCTTCCTCTGTCCATTCCTTTCTCCATTCGCAATCTACGTCGGCGAGCTGTATTGCTTCACCCATTAAAGCCTGTCTTACTTCAGCCAAAGTATCGTCTCTATAAATTTCCAGTTGTAACGAGTTAAGATATTCAACAAAATCATCATCTTGTCCTATTTTCCCCATAATTTCTTCGTCGGATAAGGTTGAGACTTGTTCTGCGGTATAAGTTGTCATATGTGATTTGTTAAAGGAGGCGATTGTCTCAAATTTTTGTATTTATAGCAAATGAATTCGGATGCTATGATATAGAGGTGAGCCTGATCAAAAAAATCATTTTAGGTGCATTTATAATTTTGGCTGTAGGTCTGATTTTCTTTTTTAGAGTTCAAATAAAAGATTTGGCAGAAAAGCTGATAAGTCCGCGTTTGCCGGAGCCTAAACAGGCGGAAGAATTTGTCAAAGAAAAGCCCAAAACTGAAATTGTGTTGTTGAAAACTGAAAATAAAAATCCGGAACCCGCCACTCCAAAATCCATAGAAGAAATAAATTTAGACATCCCGTTCGGTTCCCAGGCGCCATTCGCAAACTGGGATTTGCCTTACCAAGAAACGTGCGAAGAGGCGGCGGCCATCATGGCGCATTATTATTTAGCCGGCAAAAAACTCAATCCGAAAATTATGGATGAAGAAATTTTGGCGCTTATTGAATGGGAGAAAAAAACCTTTGGATATTATGAAGATACGACTGCGGAAGAAATGGCGCGGATTCTTCGCGAATATTTCGGGCATAAAAACATAGAAGTTCGCTATGAATTTACAATTGATGATATTAAAAAAGAGGTTGCGTTGGGGCATCCGGTAATTTTGCCTGCCGCCGGACGATTGCTGGGAAATCCGAATTTCCGCCAGCCCGGTCCGATTTATCACGCGCTCGTTATCAAAGGTTTTACGAAAAATAAAATTATCACAAACGACCCGGGAACGCGGAACGGCCATAATTTTTTATATGACCCCAAAGTTTTAATGGATGCTATCCACGATTGGAATTCGGAGGATATTTTGCTTGGGAAAAAGGCTATGGTTATTGTGGGTGGTTAGATGGTGGCGCGAAGTTTTTTTAATTTTACGCGCAATATCAGAGCCAATAAAATAATTTCAATTGCACTGCCGAGAAAGAAACCGTAGGGGATTGCTATTATTCCCATCGTTTTTATTTTTAGCGATGCGAAAGTTATGCTTATTATTAAGCCGGTTAAGCTTAATACCACCGGAATTATCGTATTTTTAAGCGCATAAAAAGAGCGGGCGAATAAATGAACCAAGCTTTCTGTGGGGATTGAAAGCGCAAAGATGGAAAGCACCTGCGCGGTTCGCAAAATATTTTCATCGGAAAATTTTCCTCCGCCTAAAAAAATGCGTATCGGCAAATCACTCAATAAATAAAGCCCGAGCGCGGAAGGAACGGTAAATATTAAAATATCGCGCAGAGCTTTTTTAAAATTTTTCAGGAAATTTTCACGATCGCGTTTTGCGGCGCACTCGGCAAGCATCGGGAAAATCGCTACTGAAAAAGCGATTCCAAAAAGCGAAACCGGTACGCTTTGGAAATTTCGCGAAAAACTTATAACGGCCACGCTTCCGACGGCAAGTGTCGTTGCTATCCTGTTAAAAGCCAAAAAAGTGAATTGTTCAACGGGGTGGCCGATCATTTTCGGTATTAAAAGTTTTACTGTTTTTATAAAATTTTTGTCGCGTATTTTAAAATAAAAACTGTATTTATAGGGCGCGTATAAAATTGAAATGAATCTTGGGAGCAGATGCAGTCCGGCGCCTATCAAGGTTCCGATAACAAGTCCGTATATCCCGAATTTCGGCGTTAAAAAAGTTCCAAAAATTATTCCGAGATTATAAAAAATAGGAGAAAGTCCGTACGCTAAAAAAGTTTTCCGGCCGATTAACATTGCCCCGAATGCGCTAGAAACTGTCATTATTATTGGAGAAATCATCATAAATCGGCTTAACGTAATTAAAGTTTCACGTTCACTGTCGCTAAATCCCGGGGCTACGAATCTCGCGAGAGCAGGCATAAATAAAGCGGCCACCGCACCGAAAACCAAAATCGCAACAACGGCTGAATTTAAAGTCGTATTTGCCAATTCATTCGCTTCTTCGCGTTTGTTTTCCGCAAGCAAACCCGTAAAGACCGGAATAAAAGCCGCGGAAAAAGCTCCCGCTATTAAGATGTTAAATAAAATGTCGGGGATGATGAATGAAGTATTATAAATATCCAGTTCGCGGCCTGCTCCAAAAGTCTGTGCGAAAATTCTATCGCGCAAAAGACCGGTAACATAACTGAATAAAGTTGTGATGCTTAATATGGCCGCGCCTTTTGTGAAATTCTCCTTTAGTCTGTTTAGCATAATTTCAATTTACTATATTCCGGTTTTAATATAAAATGTAGACCTTAATATGCCAGATATTTTATTAGTGCCGGTCATCGTAATAGCCCTTATAGAAGACCAAGTCAGTTCAAGTCCGATTGTACTTTTGCATGACCAGCAGACGAATAGATTGCTTCCTATTTGGATAGGCGATCCGGAAGCGCGGGCGATTGCGATTGTTCTGAATAAAACTTTGATGCCGCGGCCGCTTACACACAAACTTTTGCTAAATGTTATTGAAAGCATGGGTGGAAGGATTTCGCGCGTTATCGTTGACAGGCTTGAACGCAATACTTATTTCTCTTCTATTTACGTGAGCGTTAACGGCAAAGATATTGCGATTGATAGCAGACCTTCCGATGCGATTGCGATAGCGCTTGAGGCGAAAATTCCGATTTTTGTTTCAAAAATTATTATGGATAAAGCGGCCCAAAAAAATCCTTTTCCGGGTGTGTTTGAACAGCAAAAGCGCGAAACAAAACTTAATTTAACGGAGGCCGATTTGGGAAAAATGAGAGAGCTGATAGAGAAAGCAAGGGAGAGAGAGGAGCAATCTTAATTTTCTCCAATGCGTCTTTTTATAGCCATAGATCTTCCGGAAAATGTAAAAGAATATTTGCGTAAGTTGCAGGCGAGTTTGCCGTCTGCGAATATGTCGCGTGCTCGTGATTTTCATTTAACTTTAAAATTTTTAGGGGAATGCGGAGAGGCGCTACGCGGAAAAGTTGAAGAAGAGTTAAAGCAAATACATTTTCAGCCTTTTGAGGCGGAATTAGGCGAAATTGGCGCCTTTGGCGGCAAAAATCCGAGTGCGGTTTGGGTTGGTCTAAAGATCCCACAGGAGCTATACAAAATTGTATGTGACATTGAAACAGGCCTCAACCAATTGGGTTTCCCGCCTGCCGGTGTTTTTGTTCCGCATATCACTCTTGCCCGCGTGAAATTCGTTAAAGACCCCGAAACTTTTATAGAACAGCTCAAGGGAATCAAAATTGAATCCATGAAATTTAAAGTCGCGAAATTTTATTTATTTGAAAGCAAACTTTCTTCTTCGGGCGCGGAACATATTAAACTGGCGGAGTTCGGTCGCTAATGCGTTTGCGCAACGCTCTAATCAGCGGAGGCGCATTTAAAATTATACTTAACGCAATTACGCCGATGGCAATCCATGCCGGATAATTATTATTTGCCGGTTTTCCCTCTTCTTTTGCGGGGCGCAATTCCTCGATCTTTTTGAGATTATAAGTGCCGTCCTTATTGTCGCGCGCTTGCACGGATATGCTCTCGCCTTCTTTTAAAATTGCCTGCGATATAACCGGATCAAGCGTTTTGCTGTCAAAATTTATTATTTTAGTTTCACCGGATAGAGTATTTATTTCAAAAATATTTGATTCTCCGCTCGCAACCAGCCGTTTCACCGATCCTGTTATTTTTTCAAAAACCGGATTAGGAGCATTTGGAGTAGGCTCGTCCGTCCATTCCCAAACCATGTCCGGTTCTGCATCTTGCGCTTTAACCGAAGGGATTATACTTGTGCCGCTTTCCTTTATATCGCGTATGCGTATTAAGGCGTATGAATTATTTTTCCCCGGTACGTTTTCATAGCGGACATTGTCTATAATATTCCCTTCAAAATCACCCAAGTAAATTTCATCTTTATCATTGTTAAGGGAAATTTTTGTTTCCGATTTCGGGAATGTGAGATACTCGCCGGATGCAATTTTAAATGTATCCGGAATTTTATACGGCGAAGATTTTTTTGCCGAATCAGCGAGTGTCCAATTGCCGAGCGCGACCGCACTATCTCCGTCATTGAAAATTTCTATCCATTCTTCTTCTTCGGAACCCGGATTTGGATAAACTTCCGTGATTTTAATGGAATTAGAAAGATCGCCGTTTTTAAATGCAGTTTGTTTTTTTGTCGTGGTTTTTTTGACCTTTTTAACCGGTGTTTTTTTTGTAGTTGTTTGCGTTTTAGTTTTTGTTGTAGCGATTTTTGCGTATTCACTATTGTTTCCCGCGGGTTGTAAAACCAAATATCCGCGCAATTCAAAAGTTATCCCTTCTTTTGTTAAATTTTTAGGAATAAAAGCTGAAACGGGAATTGAGATTTGCGGAGCAGGCGCTATATTTTGCGGCACCGGACTTTTATCAGCCGACGCAGAAAGGGATATGGTTGTCCCGACATTCGCTAATTGCTTAGCAGCTAAAGATTTATTTAAAACTTGCACATCTTGCCTGGTTTGGTTTTGCAGTCCTTGCGGATCGGTAACGGTAAGAGTTACCGCGTAAGTTCCGGGTTTATCATATTTATGGGGCGGGGGATTCGCTGTCGTTTCTTTTTCACCATCACCCATATCCCACACAAAAGTCAGATTGTCGCCATTCGGATCAAAAGATGCGCGCCCGTCAAAATTTACAGTGGTTGAGTTGATAGCAATGAGATCACCGCTTTGAATTTGAATAATTGCCTTTGGCGGAGAATTTTGAGGATTTTGAGTGATGATAATTGTTTGTGGTTGTGCAGGAGGTGGAACAGCAGGAGGCGGTGCAGGGACTTGAGGCGCAACTTCAGCGGGCTGAAGTTGCGTGGGAGGTGGCGGATACGGTTGCGATGGAGGTGGTTCGGTTTCTGCCGGTGGAGTGGGCGTAGTTTCAACAGGTTGAATTTGCGTGGTAACCAATGCATTTTCATTCGGTTTCCCTATGGAATTCGAAGACGGGTGAGCCAGCCAGTTTGTCGGCTCGGAGCCCGGACTCCCTGCATCAATTCTTTCCAAAGAAACCAAATTCCCTTTTATTGCAGGATAAGTAAAAAGCTCAATTGAATTTCCCGCGTTATCTTTAAGTCCTATTTCTTCTCCATCTTCTTTTAAACTTCCCCAACTTGAATCAAAAATCGCGCCCGAGTAATCCGGATATTTTTTCGCAAATTCTTCAGCTTTATTGGCGATGATTGCGTATTCTCCGGATTCAAGAATAAAAGAAGAAGTTCCCGTTTTAGAACGGAATAGGCTTAGCGAGTGATTTGTACCATCTTCAAAAAATTTCCAGCCCGTTAAATCTTGAGTCACTGTACTTTTATTATATATCTCAACCCATTCTGTTTCAGACGGCTCCAAAGCTCCTATTTCATTTATTATTACGGACGGAGTTGAAATTTCTTGGGCGAAAATTGGTATAGATTGCTTCGTCCAGCTCGCAATGACAAACAAGAGGCTCGCAATGACAAATATTTTTATATTCATTCGCATGCAACCAGCCTAACAAACAAAGATGAAATTTCTCTAAACTTTTTATGACAAAATCATGACAAAAACATGACACGGAATCGCAAATCAGGCAACTTTACCCATAATCCGTCAAGCTGTTTTTTGCAGATTGTCTATCTGTAAAACGACAATTGAGACAATTCCAAAAATCCTATATCATATATATAGACATTTTATTTCTCCCTTGAGGGATTATCTCTCGCTGATCTAAGCAATTGAATTAATAAATTCTCGCTAATGATACCTAAATTGGAAACAAAACTTATAGAAGCTTTTAAAACAGCTACTCTTAAATAGAGTTTTCAATTTAATAGGCGTAAAGAACCCCCCAAGGATAACTGATTCATATATATGAATACTACAATTATCCTTATTGCCGTTGCAGGACTTGGAGTCGGCACCGCTATAGGTTTTTTATATAGAAAACACGTTGTTGATTCTCGCAATAGCGAGGCGATCACCGCATCTGAAAATCGTTTTAAAGAAGCTGAACGAAAAGCAAAAGAGATTTTATTTGAGGCAAAGAGCGAGGCTTTGAAAGCGCATGAAGAGGCGAAACAGGAAGAACGCGCAAAACGCGGTCAGCTTGAGAAATTAAGCGAAAGGCTTTCTTCCAAAGAAGAACAGCTGGATAAAAAAATGGAAGCGACCGAAACGCAACGCGCCGACCTTGAACAAAAAGTAACCCAGGTAAAACAATTAAAACAGGAAATTACGGAAATCCATCAACAGCAAAAAGCGCAATTGGAAAAGGTCGCGAGTTTGTCGCGCGAAGAAGCGAAACAAATTTTATTCCAGAAAGTTGAAGACGAATCAAAAGCTGAAATTATTGAACGCGTAAAAAAATTGGAAGTTGAAGAGCGGAAAATAGCGAAAGAAAAATCAAAAGCGATTATCGCGGATGTTATACAGCGTTATGCGGCAGAAGTCGCCGCAGAATCAACCGCGACGATTGTGGCTTTGCCCAGCGATGATATGAAAGGCAGAATTATTGGCAAGGAAGGCAGAAATATAAATGCGTTTGAACAGGCGACGGGTGTTGATGTGATTGTGGACGATACTCCGGGCTCAATCGTTATTTCCGGTTTTGATTTAATGCGAAGGCATATTGCGAAAGTTTCTCTTGAAAAATTAGTTGCTGACGGGCGCATCCATCCGGGACGAATTGAAGAAACCGTTGAAAAAGTGAAAGGGGAGGTGAACGAGTTGATCCGCGAGCTCGGTGAAAAAGCCGCATACGAAACCGGAGTTTCCGGTTTGCCCGCGAATTTATTGAAACTGCTCGGCCGTCTGCATTTCAGGACGAGCTACGGGCAAAATGTTTTAAAACATTCCATTGAAGTTTCATTTTTGGCCGGCGCGCTTGCGAATGAAATCGGAGCTGATGCGGCGATTTGCCGCAAAGCCGGTTTGCTCCACGATATTGGAAAAGCCGTTGACCACGAAATCGCCGGACATCACTCCGCAATCGGTCGCGACATTTTGAAAAAGTTCGGAATGCCGGTTGAAGTGATTCATGCTGTTGAAGCGCATCACAATGATCCGATTCCGACCAGCGTTGAAGCGGTTTTGGTTGCCACGGCAAATGTTATTTCTCATTCCCGCCACGGCGCGAACAAAGACAATTTAGATACGTTTATTAAGCGCATGGAAGAAATGGAAAATATTGTTAAGTCGTTTGATGGCGTCGCCAAAGTTTTTGCGGTTCAAGCGGGAAATGAAGTTCGCGTAATTGTGAATCCTGCGAAAATTGATGATCTTGCAATGATAAAACTCTCGCACGCTATCGCGAAAAAGATTGAAACCGATTTGAAATATCCGGGCCAAGTTAAAGTTAATTTGATTCGGGAACTGAGAGGCGAGGCGTTTGCGATGTAGGTTAATCACACATATCCACCGGTTCCCATCCTTCATT
>JBBUCQ010000053.1:0-6060 GCA_038057715.1 Patescibacteria group bacterium
ACACCGAGTTCTCATAGTTTACAGCGTGGACTACCAGGGTATCTAATCCTGTTTGCTACCCACGCTTTCGTGTCTCAGCGTCAAGACATTCCCGGCAAGCTGCTTTCGCTTTTGGTGTTCCTCCGTGTATCTACGGATTTTACCCCTACACACAGAATTCCACTTGCCCCTGAATGCTTCAAAAGAACATTAGTTTCGAGAACAGATTTCCAGTTGAGCTGGAAGATTTAACCCTCGACTTAATGCTCCGCCTACACACCCTTTACGCCCAATAATTCCGGATAACGCTCGTGACCTCTGTCTTACCGCGGCTGCTGGCACAGAGTTTGCCGTCACTTATTCCTAAGGTACCGTCAAAATTCTTCCCTCAGAAAAGAAGTTTACATTCCGAAAAACTTCATCCTTCACGCGGTGTTGCTCCGTCAGGCTTTCGCCCATTGCGGAAGATTCCTCACTGCTGCCTCCCGTAGGAGTGGGGACCGTGTCTCAGTTCCCCTGTGGCTGGTCGATCTCTCAATCCAGCTACCCGTCTAAGCCTTGGTGGGCCATTACCCCGCCAACAAGCTGATAGGCCGCAGGCCCTTCTCGAAGCGTCGTGAGACTTTAATCTTGCGATACTATGGAGTATTAGCCCCGCTTTCGCGGGGTTATCTTCCACTTCGAGGGAGGTTCCAACGTGTTACGCACCCGTTTGCCGGTTGTCCGACTTGCGCCGGACCCCCTTGACTTGCATGTGTTATGCACACCGCCAGCGTTAATCCTGAGCTAGGATCAAACTCTTCGTTATAGTTTGTAATTTGTAATTTTTTTATAGATCAGGTTTCTCTATCACGTTTTGGCTTCAAACGTAATAGACTGAATTGTTAAAGAACAAAGCAGTGAAATTTTAGCAGGCTTTAATACAAAGTCAACCTGAAAAATATATTATTTCATTTATCTGAATTACACAACGAAATGCGCGTTTTGCACCTCCAGCTGACTTAAAAAATCATCATAAATAAGGTATAATATAGAATGACTAATTCCTAATGACTAACCAATATATGAAAATACAATCCTCATCTATTCTTATTCCTACGGTTATAGAAAAATCAACTCAAGGAGAGCGAGCATACGATATATACTCCCGTCTGCTTAAAGACAGGATCATATTTTTGGGAAGCGCTATAAACGATCAAGTCGCAAATGCTGTAATCGCCCAGCTTCTTTTTTTGGAAAATGAAAATCCGAAAAAAGACATCCTTATGTATGTTCAAAGTCCGGGCGGACATGTGACGGCAGGACTCGCAATTTATGACACGATGCAATATATAAGACCTGATGTTGTAACTGTTTGCATTGGCATGGCGGCTTCTATGGGCGCGATTCTTCTGACAGGCGGAGCAAAAGGGAAACGTTTTGCTCTTCCAAATGCGGAAATAATGATTCATCAGCCTCTTGGCGGAATTGAGGGACAAGCAACCGATATCGCAATTCATGCCGAACACATTGTAAAAATGCGAACAAGATTAAATAAAATTATTGCGAAACACACGGGTAGACCGTTAAAACAAGTTGAACACGACACGGATCGCGATAATTTTTTAACGGTGGAAGAAGCGCTGAAATACGGGCTTATTGATAAAATTATAGAGAAAAGACCGGCGGCTGTTGCTTAATTTTTAATCAATATTTATATGGCAATATGGCAATAGGAACACCACATGAAGATGAAGTAGTACCGGAAGGACCATCCATTACAAAAGAAGTTGTAAGTTTTTCCGTAGACTCGGCTGCGGCACTGAAAGCCGAACTTGGACTTTCCGATAACGACCTTTTAGTTGGGATTCCGGCCGCAGAAGCGGCCAATCTAGGACTAACCCACGGAGAAGAAATTAAAGTTACGGTTGATGGAGAACATTTATTATTTGAACACACCGGGGTAAGAATTGTTACACATGGGCCAAAAGGCGATTTATCAAAAATCGGCTTATCAAAAGGAATTCGCAAAGCCACAGGACTTAGAGATCACCGCGAAACAGGGACAGACACTCCGGACACGGTCACTTTAAAAGTAGTGATGGTGGGGGAACACAAAGCTGTTTTATTGAAAAAAGCGTGAAGAAATTAGCAAAAATTATTATAGCGGTTATTATTATTATACTGCTTTTTACGATTTGGCTGTTTTTTAATATTCTGCGAACCGGAGCGTTGGACTCTGCACAAAAAGCCGATGCGATAGCTGTTCTTGGCGCCGCCCAATATGCAGGAAAACCATCACCCGTTTTCGAAGCGCGACTAAACCACGCTGCTAAATTATACAAACAAAAATTTGCGCCTTTTATAATCACTACCGGTGGTATTTACTCCGACGCCTCGCCTACCGGCAGGCAGGAAAGTTTTTCCGAAGGCGAAGTCGGGAAAAAATATTTAATATCACTCGGCATCCCTGAAGAAAAAATAATCGCGGAAACCTCAAGCCTGACAACAATGCAAAATTTAAACCGCGTTGCGGAAATATCCGAAAAAAAAGGATTTAAAAAACTTATTATTGTTAGCGATCCGTTTCACATGTATAGAAGTCTAAGAATTGCGAGAAGTTATGAATTGGACGCACTTCCCTCTCCAACCAGAACGAGCCCGATCTTAAAAAACTCATGGGAAGAATTTAAATTCACGGTACGAGAACTTGGACTTGTCATTCTAAATTTCCTATTCGGGATTTAAAAGAAAATCACCGATATATTGATGTATAGGACATCCTGTAACCCTCTCATGGATAAACAAACTGCACGCGGTATTTATTTCATTCAAAACAAATCGGCCATCTGCATCTTCAAAATAATCTATGAAATTTATTTGCGCGCCGAAAGTACGCGCCGTTAGTTCCGCCAATTCAAATAAGTCATTTCTATTGTCTGTATATTTTTTTATATTTGGATTAAGACAAACACTGCATTTCCAAGAATCATTCGCCGGCTCATCATAAACAGTAGCATCCCTCAAAGCTTTGTATCCGATAACAATCACGCGTATCAATTTTTTATAATTTATACATTGTTGCGCTTGTATCATTTTCCCGGGCACAGAATCCAAAATATTGCAAAGATCATCTTTTGAAATTCCTTTATTTATTTTTTGGCAGTAAATTCCTCTGCCTTGGCTAAAAATCGGTTTTACTACAAGCGAACCGTATTTTTCCAACAAAGACAAAAATCTATCAACATCTTTTTTGTCCACTTTATAAGTATCAGCAACACAAATCCTATTTGTTCTCGCATGTTCTTGAGACAGATATTTATTGCTGGTGAGCGTAAGTGTTTTTGAAGAATTTATAACTTTAAATCCCGCCTTTTCAAATTTATTTATCTTTTCATTAGTAATACGTCCTGCTGTTCTGGAATGGATAATTGTGTTTGACGGAGTTAGCGAATTTTCAGCCAAGACCGCATCTACATTATTTATTTCGGAGATAAAACAATGTACGCCTTTTGATTCCAGATATTGCGAAATTTTAAGTGCATATTTCAGCCCCATTTTTGTCCTGATAATCAACACACTGCGTTCACTCCCCATATTTAAGCCGTTACAGTAATATCCTCTTTTTGAATCAACCATTTTTTCTGTTTAACAAGTTTTTCGGCAAATCTGACAATATGTTCGGCGACCTTAATGCCGGTCGCTTGCGTAATCCCTTCCAATCCGGGATTTGAATTTACTTCCAATATTTTTGGCCCCTCCGAAGTACGAATTATATCCACTCCAGCGACATGAAGACCTATGGCCTTTGCGGCTTTAAGCGATATAAAACGTTCTTCTTCAGTTAAATCCGCCAGTGCGACACTTCCTCCCTGTCTGAAATTCGCGCGAAATTCTCCTCTTCGCGCTTTACGTTCCATCGCCGCGATAATTTTTCCTCCAACAATAAAAACGCGGATATCTTTACCTTTCGCTTCTTTCACATATTCTTGGACAATAATTAAATTGCCTTCAAAATTAGCGCTTATCAAATCAATCATTGATCGCATTGAACGACGGGATTCAATGATTGAAACTCCCACTCCGAGACTGCCGTTAGGAATTTTTAAAATAAGCGGGAACTTCCCAACTCTTTTAGCGGCCGCATCAATATATTCAACATTATGAACTACTGCAGTTTTTGGAATCGGGATTCCTTCGTGCTGTAAAATCTGAAGAGTCCTTACTTTATTTTTCGCACGCACAATCGGCAAAAAATGATTAACAACCGGTACGCCCATTAATTGCAATTGTTTTACGGTTGAAATTTCAATATCAACATTTTCCAAAACGCTCGCTCTAATTATCATTACATCCGGCGGCAAAAATGCATTATCTTTATAAAATAAACTGGGTCTCCCGGGATCGAATGAGAATTGAAAATTATGATTACGAAATATTCGCGCGCTATGCCCGAAAGCAATCGCCGAATTTTTTATTGCAAGCGCATCAACGTCGCGCTTTTCAGGCGGCTTGAAAGAAAGAATACCTATTTTAAGCGGAAGTCCCATATATAAGGGTTAGACGCGCTCATTGTATGGGGTTTGCCAAAAAAGGCAAGCTATAATAAATGGAGACCTCTATGGTATATTAATAGTATGAAAAAAATATTTCTTCCATTAATAATCGTATCGTTTCTGCTTTCCGGATGTTTTGGCGGAAGCGACGAAATTAAACCTTCCGACAAAAAAATAGAAGGTTTCCATGCATACTCCACCGGAGAATTTTCCATGCAAATTCCGGATGAATGGGAAATCCTAACGCCCGAAAAATTCCAAAGCAATGTTCCGAAAAACACTCTAATCGCTTTTCGCAATAATATAAAAGATGAGAATTTTACGGCAAATGTTGTAGTTATAAAAAATGAATTGCCTCAAGAACAAGAAATTTCCACTCCGGATTATGCAAAATCCCTGCGTCAAAAAGTTTCACAGGATTTATCCGCTTATTCCGAAGTTGCCGTGGAACAAGTAAAAGTTTTCGTGGGCGGCAAAGAAAACGAGACTGTATTTTTATACGCTATTGGACGGGAACAGCCGGACAGCGAACTTAAAAAATTCATACAGATTTCAGCTGTAAAAGGGAAAACCGCTTATATAGCGATAGGATCAATGCTGACGACGGAAAACGAGACGAACACGGCGCTGGCGGATAAAATCGTTACGATGGTTAAATCGTTTGAGTTGAAATAAACTCTTTCGCGAATTTCATTACTTCATACGGAACATCTATTCCGGTCGCTGACATAAATCCTTCAAATTCAGGGCTTCTGTTTACTTCCAATATATAAAATTCGCCTGTGTCTTTGTGTTGAATTAAATCAACACCGGCAAATTCAAATTTTTCCACTTTCGCGGCTTTAATAGCAATCCGGCGCATTTCCGGCGTAACCTTTATTTGCGTAGCAATTCCCCCAAGCGCAACATTATGACGGAATTCACCGTCCCTTGCGCTCTGACGCTGAATAGCGCCCAAAACGCGATTACCAAGCACAAGCACTCTTACATCCGACTTTGCCGGTATAAACTGCTGAAAAAGAAAAGTAGGAGTATCGAGAGTTCTGTTGAATGCTTTTTCTTTGCTGAGAAATTTTCTAAGTTCTTTTTCGTTTTTAATTAAATACACTTGCTTCCCCTGCCTGCCTCGATTTTCTTTTGCGACAAGCGGCAACGAAAGATTTTTTATAATTGATTTAATATCAGCCGGATTATTAGAAAAAACGGTTTTCGGAACAGGCAATTTATTAAAAGCATAACGCATCATACCGTCTATTTTGGAACTGCCTTTTATTTGGAGGAGCGCCGTATCTAGCATCGGTATTTTTTTCTCCATGCAAAATTGCAAAAGCAAACGGAATTCACGGTAATAATCGCGAATTTCACGCACAAAAATAAGATCATATTTATCAATGGCAAAACCGCCGGCTTCCGCCCTCACGGAAAATTTATCAACGGAAATTTTAAAATCGCTGAAATGGCAAAGCCGCGCGTCAATTCCCAATTTCTTCGCCGCTTCTTTAAATAAAAATAAAGTCGGGCGTTCTTCTACATAGAAAATTGCAAT
>JBBUCQ010000054.1:0-8721 GCA_038057715.1 Patescibacteria group bacterium
TATGTCTCCGCTGATGTATCACATATTAACTTGAATTCCAACCCGTTGGGACTAGTGTCTTTGCCTCCTATGCTATATCTAAAATCCATTACCATAACTCTATCTTCGTTCGTTCCTTCTTTATTATATGTAGGCGTCAAAACACCCACTTCACATTCTTTCTCGGACCTTCCTTCACGACATACTTTCGCTATTTCTTGAGCAACTTGCAAACACACATCTCCGGCAATACCTTTTAACGTATCGTCTGTAATTTCCCCTTTTGCAGAAAATACTCCGCAGGGGATACCTCCCTGTCTACGGGGATCTAAAGTGCCGCATTTTACAAAAGAACCGTCATTTTGCCTGCCTTCTTTTGCAACGCCTAAAACTTTTAATACTTTTTGCTTTGCCTGTTCTAAAGTTAAAACGACTTTAGCGGGAGCGGGAGGCGCGGCTTCCGGTTTTGGTTGTGCCACTGCCGGCTGTCCTTCAATGGCAGATGCCGTAACGGTCGCCAATGTTAAAAGTGCATTACGATAATTCATTGGAATTAATGTTAAAGTTGTAAAAGGGTTCGATTGTAACTTCCTTTTTTGCCTAAGTCAAGCCATTTTACGCGCCCGGCTCAACAAACAACTGCCCCCATTCTTCAGGTATTCTTGGCAAAAAAAGTTTGCCGTCGGGAGTTAATTTTACCACCACAACACGACCGGATGCGATATGTCTGTATTGCTTAAATATATCTCCGCTGTCTCCGATTTCCCCCGTTTCAAGAACGAATTTTATTTCCCAAGGATCATCGACGACATTTGCGTCGCTAACTTTTTCATATAAATGACCGAATTCTCTGCCACTTTTAAAATCACGATGTAAACGTCTTAAAATCTGCGCGCGCACAGCAGACATTTGTTTTATTAAATTTGGGATAATTTCTTCACCGCGAATTGATCCCCGATAACGAAGAGTACCGGCTTGTCCATCGCAAATCGCCAAAAGCTCTATGCCAACCGGAGTCCAAACAAAACCGCGCGGATTACCCGATACAAAAGGCTCGCCGTTTAATGTATCAACTTGATATTCAACTTCAGGCGGAGCAATTTTGGGTTCTACCGGTTCAGGTACGCCTTCGTCACCCATGTCGTCACCACTATCTGGACCACCTTCATTCATAGAGCGCATTATACATAATTTCCCCGTTTACAATAGTTAAAACCGGCCAGCCTTTCAGTTTCCAACCCGAAAATGGCGACCAATTGCATTTGGTTTTAAATTTATGGCCAGTACCACAAACTTCCTGTTCTTTATTCATATCCACAACAATCAAATCCGCGTCAGCTTCTACTTCTATTTTTCCTTTATTTTTGAAACCAAGTAATTTTGCGGGATTTCCAGATGTCCATTTTATAACTTCTTCCAAAGTCGCTTCTCCGTGATTAACGGCATCCAATAAAAGAGGGAGCAGAGTTTCAACACCCGGAACGCCTGCCGGAGCAAGCTCATAAGATTGTTCTTTTTCTTTTTTCGTATGAGGCGCGTGATCGGTTGCGACCACTTGAATAATGCCTTCATGAAGCGCTTTCCAAAGAGCCTGTCTATCTTGATTTGTCCGCAGAGGCGGATTAACTTTTACGAAATTTCCACGATCGGCGTACGCGGATTGAGTTAAAAATAAATGGTGAGGAGTACAGTCTGCGGTAACAAGCGGCGAGGCGAATTTTTTCAGTTCTTCAACTTCGGCTTCGGTTGAAACGTGCGTAATATGAACGCGCGCATTTTGCTTTTTTGCCAGATGCAAAATTGTTTTAACGGCCTCACGGGCGGCGGAAGGACTGCGAATTAAAGAATGAACGCTTGGATCGATAGCGCCGGATTTTTCGTCGGCTAAATATTTCGCTTTATTCTCACGGATAATATTTTCATCTTCAGCATGAACAATCACAAAAAGTCCAAGCTTAAAAAGCTCTTCAATTGCGGCTGAATCCTGAACCAATAAATTTCCGGTTGAAGAACCCATGTAAATTTTTACGCCCATAAATTCGGGGGAACTTTTCGCTTTTTTAATTTCATCCAAATTATGCCCGTCAAAACCCATGTATAAGCCAAAGTTAACGACCGATTTTTCTTTGGCAATAAGGCATTTTTCTTCAAAATCTTTAAAAGTCAAAGTTGGAGGATCGGTATTCGGCATATCAACGACTGTTGTAATTCCGCCTGCTGCCGCGGCAAGCGAACCCGTTTTAAAATCTTCTTTTTCGGTAAAACCCGGATCGCGGAAATGAACATGCATGTCAATTACTCCGGGTAAAATAAAGAGACCGGAGCAGTCTTGTTCGGTTTTTGCTTTAGAGGCCGCACCGCCAATTTGCGCAATTCTGCCAATTCCAACAATCTTACCTTCACTCACTGCCAAATCCCCCTCAAAAATACCTTTCGGAGTTACAATTTTTGCATTTTTTAAGAGCAAATCTAATGTCATACTGCTTTATTATACATTAACGATTTTGGATCCTAGCTTGATGATATTTAAGATCAATACTATGTGCAATAATATGGTGTTCTTTACAAAGCGGTGCTAAAAATCGGGGGTCATGGTTTCGGCTTAAACCAAACCTTTGCGTGTGGTGGATTGTTGTTACCGGTTTTTTGCAGGTGGTTATTGAACATTTTTTGCCGTGTTCTTTATGAAGAATTTTTCTGATTAGAACCTTAATATAACCCGAAGTGGTAGATTGAATAGTTTCTGCAATCTTCTCTTTTTCTTCCGCAATTTCCGTCCGTCTTTTTTCCAGCATTTTGCGTAAAAGTTCGTTTACATCAATTCCTTTTGAATGCAGTTCATTAAATTGTTCTTTAATATCGTTGGCAATTTCAAAGTTTAAGGTCTGTGCGCACAGACCTTTGTCGCCAAAAAGAGGCTTCTGTGAGCCATTCTCGTTATTTTGTTTCTCGTCCCGCACCAAAGTATTTAGCGCGCTCATCGGTAAAACTTTTACTTTTTCCGCAAGTTCTTCCTCGTTCTCCGGCGTGGCGATGGAAACAACCCGCGCTAATTTATTCATGCTAACTTCACCATTTTCCAGCATCTTTTTAAGAGCCGGTTTATCTTCAACTCTTTCCCTCAAATTCAGAGCCAGACGAACTTGTTTATCCGAAAGCCCGCAGAGCTTAAAAGCAAATTCAAAAACAGTATCAAATCCTTTTTTCTCATATAATCTCCTGCGGTTCACTTCCGGCAGAAGCCCGATAAACTTCTGTCGCCACACCCGAGCCACTGTCCCATAGTATTGGCATTTTGAGTACAGTTCTTTGTCGGACAATTTCTCTAAAAAGTTTGGATTTTGCATAAAGTGATATGAATTAAAAAATATGAGTATCTGCTCCATAAACATACTACTTTCCCCACTATAAAAATCAATTATTTTCGCTTGAAAAAACCTGTCAAAAGTGGCGGAATCACCACGGAATAATGGCTTAAGAAAGCCATAAAACAGCACACGTAAAATTTTACAAATCGCCAAAATTCAGCGTGTATTAAGAAGTTCGTATAATGTACCATTATATGTATTTTATACGAATGCTATCACCGTCCGCGCGATGAGAATTGCGTATCACTGTCCAAGCAAAACAAAGCGCATCGTATTGAAATATACCACTTAATTTACAGATCAAAATCTCTTATCCATTAAAATAAACTTGACAAAGTGTCCATGATGAGCTATTCTAACCCTCCAATATATTATTTAACCCAAATTTATATGGAAAAATCACAGTCACAACGACCTATGCCGGTAGCAGAAATGACTCCAAAAGAGTTTGAGTCTACAGGAAAATCTGCACGAATGAGAAGGGCGCTAAACAATATGATGGAAGATTTTGAACGCGCGCTAACCGCAATGGCGCAAACAGGAGAAAACAATCAAGATGCATAATAATTATCATATAACCAAACACTTATTATGGTAGCTACATTAGGACAAATGAGCGAAATGGAAAGATCGGCACAGAAACCAGATGTGGCTTCTGTTAACCTTAAACCTGTAGCAGAAACATTGCTTAAAATTCTTGGCGGAGTGGCAATAGCGGTCAAAATAGCGCTTGGATTGGTATTCCATCTTGGAACCGGCGGTATATTTTTAGGAGATAGTTCAAGGGAAGTAGATGGGGAACGGAATGAAATAACTGTGGCATCCGTCGGGATAGAGTATCCCGGTCATATAAATCCGACAGATGACAATGATGATCGGATTGATGGCTATTACCCTCGTGGTGTTTGACAAAATATCATTCAACATATAACGTACACTCGTATGTATCCTGCTAATCTAAAATTTATTCCCGCCGACTCGCGGGAAGAGGTGCTTCATGTGGTACGGGCAATTGCAGCCAAAAATCCCGTTGCAGGCTTAAGAGCGCAAGAAATAGTACGTAGAACCAGGTCTAAAACTGGTCACGTAACAGACCTTTTGGAAAGGTTAGAAACCTTGCATGACAGTACAAAACCTATTAGCGAATATGTGGAAACAAGGGGAGATTTGATATCAGCTTTACTGGAAGAGAAAGGCGATAATTCCAGAATCTTTTAGGTATGGACAAAATACTAATTATGCCCTAGATTAAGCCAGAATTAATATTTTTTAACCGAACATTTTATGGAAACGGAAGTAGAGGTAGAAACCGTACCGCTTTCTTTGGCCGCAGAATTAAAAGGGCTACTGAAAGATGATGATGGAGAAAATGGTGTACGCGCGAAAGTTGACGACATTTTAAGCAGAAGGGGAGCTCATGATGCCAATCCCGGAGAACAAACGGCTTTAAGAAGCTCAATGGACGAACTTGAAGAAGATCCGTCCGATGAGGCCGGTAAAGTATTAAACATTATTTTCGGTCGTTTTGATGCCGCGGAATTGGCACGCGAAAAAGCATTTCCATTAAAATCTTCTATTGAACCGACTGATGAAACGCCCGGAAGCCTTACTAATCTGACATTTGAAGCTATTGCCCGAACGGTTCCACAGGATGATAGACCAAAACGCCCGGATTGCGACGATTAATTAATTTTATTTATGGAAACAGTTCGTACTACAAACATACAGAATAGTTTGACAGCGGAATTAAATCGTTTGGCGCACACCAATAGAACAACTTTGCGTTGTCGTATTATGGAATTTTTACAAAGCACGGATCCTATCATTATAGCGCGATTTGAAAATGCTATGCAAGACAGGAGATTAGATTTAGGAATTGTTAGCGTTGTTATTGATTGCAGGCATGAATTAACGTCGCGCGCTTTACATGGACAAGGTCGAAAGCTGGACGAGACAAGACGCGGCGTGGAAAATTTGGTAGATGCGATGTTGAAATTGCCGGCGGTGGATCAAGACCTTCTTGATGTTGAAGGCACCGGAGTTAGAGGCGAAGAACCTCAACTCCAACAAAACGAGTTGGCGAGAGAATTATGCGCATTGCTGAATCAACAAGGCGAGAATGGCGTTAGGCAAAAAGTGCGAGCAATTCTTACGAAGAAGGGGTCTGATGTACACAGCCTTAACGAGTCAAATACATTGGGTGCGGCTATAGATTATTTCAGACTAGAGGAAAGACGCGATCCTTCCGGTAAAGCCGCTACTATATTGAAAATTATTGAACAAAGTTTTATTATTTAATAACTATTCATATGGCAAAAGCAAAACAAAGTCCGGAAGCACAAGAAGCTTTAAAAACTCTGGAAACTGCTGAAAGGCTTAATTCGGCATTTATAAAAGACGAAGCGGGGGGAGTGAGAACATTGGCTAATAGATTAGCAACTCTACAATTTCCGACTACAGGGTTTGAAGATTTTTATAGAGATTTATCAAAAACTGTAGGGCTGGAACCACAAGTTGTAGCGATAATTCTAAGCATGGCTAACGAAATGAGAAGATCACGAGAGCACACTCTGGCCACAATAGAAGAACGTCAAGTTGGCAGAGAAATCAAAGAAGCTTTACGAAAACCTCGTTCGAGTCCGGATCAGGATGATGGGGGTTTTGCCGAAGGACCGCTTCCCGGACAGGATCCGTTCAGGGAAGACTTTGGCGATGGCAGATCCCGCCGTCTGCCGATTGAAGTTGAATAATTTAAGGATGTTTTCCGAAAATCAGCGCAAGTAGCGCCATTCTTACGGCAACTCCGTTTGCCACTTGCTTGAAATACATTGCTCCCGGCAAATCGTCGGTGTCGCGGGCAATTTCCCAAATGCGCGGAAGCGGATGCATAATAATTGCACGGGGATTTTTTTCTTCAACAAATTCGCGAGTCAAAACATACTGACCTCTATGCTTTTCGTATTCTTTCTTGTCGGAAAAACGTTCTTCCTGAATGCGCGTCATGTAAACGATCTGTGCCTGTTTTATTGAACCGGCAAAATCTTCGGTCTCGCTGTAATCGACGCAGTCGATATTATGTTCCTTTAAACTGCGGCAAATATGCTCCGGCATTTTTAATTCTTTCGGCGAAACGAAAATCAGTTTTACATTAAAGTGCGAAAGCATAAGACTTAAAGAGTGAACAGTTCTGCCGTATTTCAAATCTCCAACCATTGCGACAGTAAGCCCGTCAATTTTGCCAACTTCTTTTTGAATCGTATAAAGGTCAAGAAACGCTTGCGTAGGATGTTCACTGCTTCCATCTCCCGCATTTATAACCGGAATATTTGCGCCTACAGCAATTTCTTCCGCGGCACCGTCTTTTGGATGGCGAATTACAATCGCATCGGCATAATTTTCAATTGTTTTTCCCGTGTCATAAAGCGTTTCACCTTTACTTAATGAAGAAAATTGAACACCAACTACGGAAATTACTTTTGCACCGAGACGTTGTGCGGCGGTTTCAAAAGACATTCTTGTTCGCGTTGAAGGTTCATAAAAAAGGCTGGCTATCAATTTGTCTTTTAACAAATCAGACCACTTCTTTTTTGAAGCAAACGGTTCCATCTTTTTTGCCATTTTAAGCACGTTTTCAATATCGCCACGGTTGAATTGTTTTGCGCTCAAAATGTCCGCGCCTTTGAAATCCATCATCTATATTTTAGCATAAATAAGCGGTCACAGCCAATTTGTCTTTTAAATCATAATAATGTAACCTTTGATGGAAATATGGCACGGTTAATTCTTTCAGACGGGACAATCTTCTCGGGGAAACCGTTTGGCGCCCCTCATAGCGGGGCGGGAGAGGTCGTTTTCAACACGGGCATGGTCGGTTATCCGGAAAGCCTTACCGATCCTTCTTATAAAGGGCAAGTTTTGGTTTTAACTTATCCGCTTGTTGGAAATTACGGCGTGCCTGACGATAAAAAAGATAAATGGGGCATTCCGCTTAATTTTGAAAGTGGGAAGATTCAAATTTCGGGGCTTATCGTTTCGGAATATTGCGAGGATTTTCATCATTGGGCGGCGAAAAAAAGCCTTGGGGATTGGATGAAGAAGCAAGGCATTCCGGGGATTACCGGAATTGATACGCGCGCTTTGACGCAGAAACTTCGCAGTCACGGAGTTATGCTCGGACAAATTGTGCAAGATAAGCATCAGCCGAAAAAAGAATTTTATGATCCTAATGTAGAGAATCTTGTTGCGGAAGTTTCCATTAAACGTCCGGTTATTTATAATGAAGGGCGAGGGAAAAAACGGATTATTGCCATAGACACCGGAATGAAAAATAATATTCTGCGGAGTTTGCTGGAACGGGATTTAACCGTGATCCGCGTGCCGTGGAATTATGATATCTGGAAGGCGAAATATAAATTTGACGGACTTTTTATTTCAAACGGACCGGGCGATCCTTCCGTTTTAAAGGCAACTGCGGAAGTCGTCAAAAAGGCTTTTGAAAAGCAAATTCCGACATTTGGAATTTGTCTCGGGATTCAAATAATGGCGATTGCGGCGGGCGCAAAAACTTATAAATTAAAATTCGGGCATCGCGCGCAAAATCAGCCGGTTTCCGATTTAAAAACAAAGCGATGTTACCTGACTTCGCAAAATCACGGATTTGCGGTTAACGCAAAAAGTCTGCCGAAAGGCTGGGAAGTTTGGATGGTGAACGCGAATGATAAAACGGTTGAAGGAATTCGTCACAAACGCCTGCCTTTTATGGCTGTGCAATTTCATCCGGAAGCGACGCCGGGGCCTACCGATACGGAATTTTTGTTTGATGAGTTTGTGAGGATGTTGTGAAAAAATCGATTTTTTTAGGTAATTTTTCAGAGATTTAACAGGTTAAGCCGTATTTTAATTTGACATAATTGCGCATATACATATAAGATGTACGTGCTTCTATAATCAATTTTTTATGAAAAACCTCAATATTACTGCTCTAGCGACTGCCATAACTTTAATCGTTCCGGTTAGCGAAGGGTGTTTTTCTCATATACAAAATGTTCAAGATGACACGCATCAACAAGTAGAAAAACAGACCCCGGAAGAGCGTGAAAAGTGCTTACTGCGTGCTGAATTGGCAGAACAGAAAAGTGATTTTAAGAAGGCCGCAGAATTATATGCATATATTGGCGACAAAATTAAAGCACAAGAAATGTACTTAAAATATGCTCAAAAAGCAGAACAAGATGGTAACTTTGGTATCGCCGGTGAGGCATATAGAAAAGCCGGAGATGGAGCTAAAGCAAAAGAATCGTGGTTAGAACATGCTAGAGGAATGGAAAAATACGCTTACAAAGTGGAAGAGTGGATAAGTAAAGAGGGGTTTAAT
>JBBUCQ010000055.1:0-7398 GCA_038057715.1 Patescibacteria group bacterium
CCGGAGACAGTTTGATTCCTTCCGCTTCTATTACCGGAGGCGGTTGTTCTATTACTGCGATAGCTTGTTCCGCAGCAGAAATTATTGCATCCGCCGTATTTTTAATCTTTATCGTTGAAGGCAGTGCCGCAAGGTCCTTTTTAAGCTGACTTATCGTATTATTGACCACGGTATTTTCTCCATTCAGCGGAGGCTCTTTGGCAAGTTTTTCCGCTTCAGTGATTTTAGAAATTGCCGAACCTACCCCAGCTTTCGCTTCATCAATTTTGCTTAATGCGTTCTTGGCTTTCGTTAACGCGTCATATGGTTTACCTTCGCCCAATAGAGCCGTTGCGTCCGCTATCAGCTGATTTGCATCGGCTAATGCGGTTTGCGCTTGTTGTATTAAAACATTTACATCGGAGGCAGGCACCAACGCTTTTTGTATTGCGCTCTGTAGGGCTTCCTCTAGTGAGGCTTCCCCTAGCGCCGGTGGTTGGGCGGCGATAAAATTTTCCATGTCCTTTTTCTGGAGAAATGTTTTTTCTTTATATGTACATTTATAGTCAGCCCAAGTGCCTCCGTTATTTGTACAGTATGTTTGAAAATCTTCAATAACACCCAGTTCGCCTTTAAACAGGCTCGGTTTTCCGAGCAACCAAAAAACGCCTGTTATGATAATTAAAATTCCCCCTATTACGCCTACCCAAAGTTTTACATTGGATTTTTTGGGAGCGAAAGAAGGGAGTTGGGAAAGAGGAGTTGGCGGAGGCGCAGAATCCGAAGTCGGAGGAGGAGTTGACTGCTGTGCCGGTTGTGCCGGAGTTTGTAGCGGTTGATTTTGTTCAGGCATTCCGCCAGATGCGCCGGCAGGAACTTGATTAATTTGATCCATATATTTTGGTTTTAATTTATATTTTTATATTAAGCTATTGTATCATATTGAGTATGGATTAGTCAAATCAGTTGATTTGTGCGCGCGCAAGAATTACAAAATAAAGAACCAGTTATGCACATTTGACCATTCCGGAAAAGGTTATATCTTGCGTCTGCACGGGCAGACTTTTTAGTCAATTTTGTGGCTCAACAAAGCCATTTCACTCTAAAATAGTTAATTTGGACAATTTACCGGCTAAATTCGCGCGAATTTAGATAGCGCTGTTTATTTCCTGATCTTTCTCCTAATCCACCATGCCGCATTCGCGGCTCCCACAGCGATAAAATACACCAATACTTCGGGTCCCGTGTTTGACTTATCCGGCGCTTTTACGAGTTTTTGGCTGTAGCCGAGAGAAGGCGCGGAGCCGTACATTGGAGCGCCAGATTGCGCATTTTGAGAGTTTGCAAATTGTTGTTGCAGAGCCGCTAATTGATTTTGCAGAATTGCCGTTTCGGAAAGAGGAGCAGGCGCAGGCGGAACATAAACAGGCGCCGGAGTGCCCCACATTGCCGGAGTTTCCACTGGAGTTTTGGTTTTTTTTGCCGCTTTTTTTGCCGCTTTCTTTGCCGCCTCCGCGGCCGCTTTTTCGGCCAGTTCTTTGCTTGCTTTGGTTTTAGCGGCTTCTTGTGCGGTGGCCAGAGCCATTAAATCCGCGATTTGTTTATTAAGAGCCACTGTTTGTGCGGTTGGTTGCGCGTTTTGTGAGTTTGCGAGTTGTTGTTGCATTGTCGCTAATTGACTTTGCAGATCAGTGAGAGCTTTCGCTTGTGCCGTTGCGGCGGCTTTTACCGCCGTGTTAAAGTCGGTTTCCAAATTATATATGGTGCCATTTAAAGTACAATTGTTATTTGTCGGGTTCCAAGTTGCACTAAGTATTGATTTGCATGTGTTTTCAAAAGTAGACGCAACAGCGGTAACCGCAGTAATTGTATAAAATAAATCCGGCGCGGGAATTATTTGGGACACGCTATTTATGACCATGTTAACGGAGGCTTTTACCGTGTAAGTTTTTGCTTCAGTATAAATACTAATACCATTGTTAAGATTATCAAAAGTCGCAGTTGAAGCGGTTAATCCAGGTAGAGTTTCTACGGTTTTTCCGTCGCCGAAATCAAGAGTGTAGTTATACATACCGGGTCCGTTATTTACCGTCACAGTGAATGTAACAGTTTGCCCCAACACTTGTGAATTTGCCGGAGACGCGGTTATTAAAACTGTAGGCGTTGTAGACTGCGGCGTTCCTGTTGCTGCGATTTTAAATTCGTTGCTTGAAAGAGGGAAATCAGTTCCGTTTGGTGTCGCGATGTTATTAGAAATTGAATCGGCAATATCCGTTTTCCCCTGTACTCTGAATAAATACGCATTACCTATTACTGCACCCAATTTTGCTCCGACATTTAGAGTGAATTCTGGCGATGTATTTTTGGTTATAATTAAGCCAGGCGTATTAATTATTATTCCATAAATCGAGCCGGTTGGTGCTATTGATGTAAATATTGCTGGATCCGTACTGGATCCGACAACTTTGCCTGTTGCATCAGTTAGTTTTATAAATTGTAAATTATTTGTCGGATCAGAATTTTGAATAGTAAACTTTATGTTGTTTATTGTTACATCAGAATCATCAGGCGCTTTGAATTTTAGTTTGAGTACGTTAGCTGAAGAACCTTGAATAATATTTCCTGCATCAATTTCTATGGATTTACTAACTGTTAATTGCGCGCCTGCGTCTGTTTTTGGCGAATCTGCTACTGCTATTGTAAATTCCTGACTTTCTACTGTAATTCCGTTTATTACGGCACTTTGTCCTCCAGTTCCGGTAGTTGTAATCCCTGCAATTTTTAATATGAATTTTTTTCCACCACCTGCGTTTGGGTTTGTTTCAACAGAGATTAACGCTCCTACTGCATTATTAGATGCCGTTATCCCTAAATTGTTTAGTAAATAAAGATCCCCACCGTCGATTGTCGGTTTTATTTGTGTAGTACTCGGTGAGCCCAATGGCGTGATTGAGATTGATTTTATGTCATTTGCGGTTATGTCGCCTTCTAATTTTAATTTGATGCTGTTAATTGTAAGTACTGCGTCTGGCGCTTGGAATTCTAAATTTAATACGCCCTTTGAAGAGCCGGCCGTGATTGAGCCTGAAGGGATTGGCACTGGCGAGCTTACTGTGAGTTGGGGAGAAGACGATTTATCTTTAACAACCGCGGCATTTAAGTCAGCAACATTTGTATATGAATATCCATTAAATCCGCATTTGGTGCCTCCTGGCAATACTAATACTGTTCCCTGTATATCTTTGCACAGACCTAAAAGTTCAGCCAGATTTCCGTCATCTATGGCTTTTTGTAAATCTTCTACGTTGTAATATTTTACGTTTTTATATATGCAAGTTTGGTTTGGTTGATCCCACTCATACCCTTGAGAATGTCCTCCTTTTTCGCATAGTTCTCCTAATAACCCACTTGATTCTCCGGCCGGTGGTTCTCCGTCAGCCGGTTTTGGTGGTACATTGCATATAGCACTATTTGTTGCGGCATCATATTCTGATTTCCCGCCTTTAGCCTCGCAATCTTGCATTTGTTTTTGCATAGCTTCTAGCGTATCCATCATGCCGGATGGTGGAGGTGTAAAAGTAGGAATAGAAACTTCTTTATCACTCATAATAGTAAATAACGTTGTATTTGTTATAGGAAGTCCATCAATGGAAGTTAAAGGGTCTAGTGGTTCAATTGCATCACTTTCTAGAGTGAATTTTAATGTTTTGTAGATTTCGGCTTTTTTACTAATTGTCATTTTAATAATTAATTCTGTTGGTTCGCCAGGTCCAACCAATAATATCCCGCCGTATTCTGCGGTTAGATCTATCCCATTAGCCACTATAGATTTGGTTAAGTCTTGATATGTATTTGAGCCACTCGTACCCCAAGATGCCGATACTATGTCAATATCTTTATTTTTTCCAAGATCCGCGGTGCCTTCTTGAGTTAATTTTATTTTTTTTAAAATTACTATTGCACTTGCGGTTAGAGTTAGTTTAATTATTTCTTTTCCTTCTCCTTGTTTTATAGTTGATGACTCTGAAGGAGGTTTATTGTCTGGAAACTTTACAGTGAGAGTGGGGGTAGGAGTAGGAATTGTTTCTTTTTCTTTGACTTTTTCTATTTTAAATGTATCACTGGTTAGGTTTGGATTATCATTCAGGGAGATTTTTTCTTTGTATTTGTTAATACTTTTTAATGTAATTTTGAATGTGTTATTTGGTTTTGCTGTTGGTGAGATGGTTGCTTTAATGATGAATTTTGTGTTTGTGGATATTCCGGGGTTGGGGATTTTTTTTATTACTATATCTTCGGACGATTTAAAATTAACGGCCTCGCTTAATTTTTCGTTATTTTCATAAAAAACCTCTATCTTTTCCAAATCACTCGTGTCATCGGCAGTTAAATTTAGGATTACATTTCCTACCTCAAATGGTAACAAGTGTGCTTCTACATCAGTTGTAAACTCCATTACATCTATAGTTTCCCCCTGTTTTACAGTTTTATAGTTTATACCATCTCCTACACCCCCCTTAAACAACCTCGTCTTCCCTCCGGTCAGCATTGCCAAACCGCTAGCTAGGATTACGGCAACAAGCAGGATTACTGCCCAGATTTTTATCCGTTTGCTGATGTGTGTTTTTGGCGTGAAAGGGGTGTCCATATATTTTTGTGTTATTTAATTATTGTTATTTTTGGACCGGGGGATTTGGGCGGTTCCGGCGTTACCGCGCTATTTGCAGTTGGCGGCTTTTCGCATCCAGCAAATTTTCCGTATTGCCAGACTGTAATTTCGCCGAGAGCGCACGGAGATGAAGGCGGCTCCGGCGCCGTAACTCCCGTGCCGGGAGTTACCGCATTTATGCGTGAGGCATTTTCTTTAATTATTTTTGAAAAATCTCTTTGTTCCGGTTCCGCGTTAAAAACTGAAGCTTGCGCTTGTTTAGCGTTCTTAAGCGCACGTTCAATATTTAACGTATCGGTGCCCCTAAAAAATATTGTTTTTGCGTAAAACGAGGCGGCGGCTCCGACTATCATCAGAACCACTACTGTTACGATCAACCAATTTTTTGTATGTGTTTTTTGCATTTTTTTGTTTTAGTTAGAGATTTCTTCGCCACGCTAAGCGAGCGGGGAATCAATAGTTTGACACCACTGCCAGCGGCAGAATAATCGTTACAATAAGTCCGAGTATCACGAGCGCGGCAAGAGCTATTGTTATAATTTTTTGCGTTCTTTTATTCATAAATTATTTGGTTACTGTTATTGTTTTAATAAATTTATCCACATTATTTTGGTTGTCGGTGACTTCGAGTGAAACTTCGTATGAGCCCGCGTCATTAAATGTATATGACGGTTTGTAGCTGGCGCTTTTTCCCAGTCCGCCAAAATTCCATGAATATTTTACGATAGTTCCCGTTGAACAGCTTGGGTTGAAATTCACTTCAAACGGTGCTTTTCCGGAAAGGACGGAAGGCTCAAAGCACGCTTGCACAGGCACAGATCTCACATTTATCATAATTTCCGTCGGCGCTTTTTTATTGTCATTCGTTATCGCCGTAACTTTTGCCGTAAATGTTCCTATCGCGGTAAATTGATGCGCAACTTTTGCCGCGTCAATGCGCGGATCGGTTCCGTCTCCAAAATCCCATTCATAGCTCACTATTTTTCCTGTCGGATAACTTGAGCCCGAAGCATCAAAATTTACAGTAAGCGGCACGACTCCCGAAATTGGATCAGCTGTTACGTCTGCCTTTAATCCCGGGGCAGAAACTTTAACAACTATTTGAGTTTTGGAGGACAAGTTACTTGAGTCAGTAACGGTAAGAGTTACATTATAAGTTCCGGCTGTTGTGAATTTATACGAAGTGGTTGCGTTTGCGTCGTCTGTTTTTTTGTCTCCATTAAAATCCCATGAATATTCAACAATATTATCATTTGGGTCTTTGCTGGCCGTGGCATCAAAAATTACATCAAACGGAGCTTGTACCGTAACAATATTATCTTTTGCTTCCGGAGTCGTTTTAATAAAAGGAACAGGGGAGCCTGCAGGCGCTTTAACCGTATATCGTTGCGTTGAGCTTCCTTTTTCTTTTATAGAACTTGTTACCGTTAAAGTTACGTCATAATCTCCGGCGTCTTTAAAAGTATGAGTTGCGGTTTTTGTCGTGGCTTTTCCTCCATCGCCAAAAGTCCATTCATATTTTTCTATTGTTCCTTCGGGGACAGTGGAGGCGGCGGAGGAAAATATATAAGATTTATTCAATTCAAGTTCCGTTCCCTCTACATCCTCAACTGTTATTACTGCGGTTGGCGCTTTGCTCGGAATAACTTCAATTTCAATAGAGTCGGACGCAAAAGTTCCGGTTGAATCGGTAACGCGCAGAGAAACGGTATAGGTTCCGATTTTATCAAAAGTTGCGGTTGCCGTTGGAGCAAGGCCGTCGTCAAATTCGCCGTCGCCGTCCAAATCCCATGCATAAGCTGTAATTTCTCCATTTGGAGAATTGGATTCGCTTCCGTCCAGATTTACTTTGAGCGGGGCTTCTCCCTTCTTTTTATCGGCTTTAATAATTATTTCAGCCAAAACATTTTGGACAGTTACATCTTTGAAAAATTCTCTTTTATCTTCTTTCCCGGTTGCCTTGTCTTTGACCGCTATGGTTAAAGTAACTTTGTAATTCCCGACTTTTGTGAAAGTGTGGGATTGGATTTTGCTTGATACGCTGTCGGAACCGTCGTCAAAATTCCAGCTATAACTCAAAGCCGTTAAATTTGCGGCGATTTGCGCTTTTGTCCCGTCAAATTTTACTTGTATGGGAGCTGTTAAATTTGTTGTAATTTCAGGCGTTGTTGCGATTGATACGCGCTGGACCGTAGTTTGTTTTTGTGAAAGGAAAACGTAAGCGATTCCCCATAGGAAAATAAGGATGATGAGCGCGGCTACTGAAATAAATGTGAATATGGATCCTTTTCGTTTAGCTTCTTTGTCATCTTTGCGCGCCGTTGAAATTTTGAAAACGCCGATTATTACGAATATGAAAGAGACGAATACGAGAACTAGGAAAATTAAATTTATAAGAGTGATAAGGACATTTACAACTTCGCCTTTTGGCACGCCCAAAAATCCGAAAATCGGATTTTCGGTTGAACCGAACATTAAAAAAGCAAACAGAACTCCAATAAAAAGGAAAAGCGAACAGCCGAATGCGCCGATGCATCCGACGATCATGCGTTTATTGGATTTTGTTTGGTCTTTTATCGCCGAAGCGGTAGCGGAGGCGACTTTTATCGTAGTTGATTGCTGTGCCGGTTGCGCAGGTTTCGCTGTAGGTTGTTGAGCGGGAGCTGGAATAGGCATGGCAGTAGCTTGTTGTGCCGGAGCTGGAGCAGGCACATTGGTTGCAGTCACCGCAGGCACTGATTGTTGCGGCG
>JBBUCQ010000056.1:0-4862 GCA_038057715.1 Patescibacteria group bacterium
TTCCGGCGAGCGTACAACGATGCATCACACTGCGACGCATTTGCTGAATCAGGCTTTGCGCGAGGTTTTGGGTTCGCATGTAGCGCAAAAAGGAAGCAATGTTACAGCCGAGCGGCTTCGTTTTGATTTTTCGCATTCCGCAAAAATGACGCCGGAAGAATTGAAAAAAGTTGAAGAAATTGTGAATAAACAAATTCAGCGCGATCTCCCTGTTCATTTTGAAATGCTGACTGTTGAAGATGCGAAAGCAAAAGGCGCAATCGGGCTTTTTGAAGACAAATACGCGACTCTCGGCAACAAAGTTAAAGTCTATTCTATCGGAGATTTCAGTAAAGAAATTTGCGGCGGTCCGCATGTGGAACATATCGGCGCGCTAAAAAGTTTCAAGATTTTAAAAGAAGAAGCGTCCAGCGCGGGAGTTAGGAGGATTAAAGCTGTGGTTGGGTAATATTAATTATTTGGAATAATCTCATCCGGTATCGGTTCCTGCGGCGATGGTAATCCAAGTTCATCCACTGCTTTTTTCATTTCTTCCATGAGTTTTTGAGCACGTTCTATTTCGTCGGCAATTTGTTCCATTAATTTTTTCATTTCAGGATCATTAAGTTGTGGTATTCCATTCACTTCGTCGTCCAGCCAAAAATCGTCAGGCGCGACTTCCGTCGTTGTGGAAAGTTTTGCACGAGTTTCTTGCCTTCCTGCGTCAACGTCAATAGCCGTTGGTTTTTGAGGAGCTGCGGTCGCACATGCGGCAAGAGCTAATATCGGAGCTAAACGTGATATGTTTTTCATAAATTTATTGTTAAGAATTAACAGCCGCTCCGGAGATGTTTTTTAAAGAAATCCCCCCATATCCGGCGCATTTCATCAATTGTCATTTCAATTTTTTTCAAAAGCAAGAGTGTTTTTTCCGACCGGAACGGTTGGTGTTTTCCAAGTTGCGAAACAGAAGCGGTTAATTTTTTATCCCGTTCGCAAAATTGCGCTTGCGCCGCCCTAATTTTATCCCTGGTACATTGCCGTTCATTTACAAAGAATCCTCTGTCTTCCATTTCGCAAAGTACAGTAAATTCTTCAATCTCTTGTTGCGCTCTTTTTAACGCTTTTCTGGCTTCTACATTGGTTTGTGCCAGCATAACGATTATTTTCGCTTCGCTTTGAGAAATCCTAGGTTCATTTGGTTCGGATAAATCAGCCTGCGGTTGAGCAGTTTCTGTTTGAACAGGCTTACCGTCCGCTCGATCTCCGCCTTGCGGCAGAGGAGTTTGTTTTACAGCCGGTTGACCTGCACAGGCTAAACTAATCGCTAAAGGGGCAAGAAATTTTTTCATATCAGCCGAATAATATAGGTTTTCTGAAGAATGTCAAGCCCTTCGGTGTTTAAATCAAAATATAACCTGTTAAGTTTGACGTATCTTGATGTTTGTGCTTAAATCCCTCCTTAAATATGCCAAAAGACAAAGGAGAGAACACAACAGGCGTTCAAGATTCCCTAAAAAAACCCGTAGGACCGGAAGGTACGCCCTGCATAGCTAAAAGGCTGGAAGGAACAGTAAGATCCTCTTTAGGTAAGGTTTTTCGTCTTGGCGATACCGTGAACACAATTGTTGACGGCAAAACCGAGAAAGGCGTGATCGCGGCAATTTATATGTCTCCATATGAGGTATATCTTGAACAGGGGGAGAGACAGGATGAAGTTGACGATATAGCTATTAACGTAAAAGGTTTAATAAAAGACGTAATATTACGAGAACTTTTGGCGGCTAATCCGTATGGTCCGGTTTCAAGATGCGAAAATTTGCAGTGCACAATGGAAAGAACCGACGAATCAAAAAGAAAGGATCCATTGGTTGATAATTTAATGGAAGCCGGATTATTTAAAGTTGAAACCACTCATTTTGCGCCAAGAGGGAACAAGGTATTCTTCATAGGTCCCGTTCTTGAAAACGGTGATTATTTAAATGTGATTGCGGTTGTGGCGGATGGTCAGCGCCGCATTCCGAGATTGTTTTATGGGTCTCATTCACATGCCGCATGGAGAGTTTCTCCGACTTTGGAGTACGACAGAGGAGACATACTTTATGATAAAGGCTCGGAATTATGGGAACGTTCCCCTGACGAGTATTCATATACGCAAAGTACCCGCATACATAGAGAACTTGCTCGCACATTGGATAAACTTGTGGAGAAACATGGTGAATTTAAAAAAACAGATATGGATGAATTGGCGGTTTTTTTTAATAGAGGAACTTTAAGATCACAACAAGAATACTATCCTTCCCAAATAGCCAGAGATAATGTCGGAAATAAGCAGGGAATAAATACTTTTTATTCGGAGGCGGGTGAGTTTGATTTTTGCGGCGACAAAGAAAAAAAAGCCGCTGTGGATGCATATAAAATTTTGGATATTGGTAGACATTTGGAAAATCCCGGAGATTTTCTTAGTAGAACGGGCATAGAAGTTGAGGAATTAAATGAGGTGCTTGAAGAAGATGATAGATTGGAAACGCAATTCCCGGGTTTTGTACCTGAATTTACGGAGGCGAATTTGCTTGTCGCTTATGAACGCCACCATCATTTAGTCGGCAAATATACGGTTGAAGTATATGAAACTCCGTACATTAATATCGGCGGTTGTCCCTGTCGTTTTGAATGGGAAATGGCTTACGATGAAAGCGGAAGAGTATGGATAGAGGGCATTGATCTTGCGGAACCGAATTGGATAAATAGTTACGGGGCTTATTGTTATTTTATAAATTCGGGTTTGCTTACGCAAAAACCGTTTGAATATAAAGATATGGTTAAATGGCTAAAGGAAGGAAAGCATTTTAAAGATATTGGTGATCGGCATTATTGTGATATGACCCCGCTTTTGGATCATCTTCAGCCGGTGCGGAAATTTAGGGTGCAACGCGGGATTAAGCGTCCGAGTAAGTTGGGACAGTTAGCTTCCCGACTGAAAAACGCATGTAATCGCCTGAACCCATTTTAGTTTCAACGCCGAGACCTTTTGTACGCAGTAAAACTTTTTTTTGGTCTACACCCGGTTTTAGTCTCGGCAAAATATAAAGTCCGGTCGGATGTTCTATGTCGGCCGGTATTATGTGGCTTTGATTTTCATGAAATAAATCTGTGTAATTACCGTTTCTTATCAAATGATTATAAAGTCCGTGGCGTTCGGCCGCCCAAAATTTATGAAGCTGTTTTATAACGGCATTTTGTTCCGGAGTCGCAGTGGAAAAGGCGCGAATTTGCGCGTCCGTGAAACGCGGCATACCGGCAGTGTCTTGCATTACGACATTCATCGGAGGATTGAAAAGTTTAGGATTTGCCGAGAAAAACGCTCCGACTCTTTCGCCGCAAACGCCGTGTGTTTTTGAAAAACTTTCAACAAAAATAACTCTTTCCCTTACTTCGGGATTTCCTATTACACCGGCTAAAATTTCACGCGCTCTTTCCGGATCCATCGTTCGTATATACACGCAGTCCAAAATAATCACCGCGCTCGGATCGTTTACTACGATAGCATCACAGACATTTGCAAGCTGATCCGGTTTCATAGCAGTTCCCGAGGGATTGCCGACCGGCGTTATATACCATGAATGCGCGGTTATTTTGGAAATTCCATGTCGGTTATAAAATTCATCAATATCTTCCTGCGCAAGATGCAGTAAATTTTCTTGTTTTGTCGGTAGTGTGATATTTGCGTTCGGGTCATCTCTTGTTGCTCTTTTTGCAATTGAAAACCATGTGCTGAAACTATTGTCGGGTTGCACGGAAATATATTGTTTGCCGTTTGTTATGGCATCGCACGCAAGAGACTCGGCAATGTAATGCAAAGCTTCCATTCCGCCGTTTGCAACACAGCAGTTTATTGAAAGTTTATCCTGAAGTCCCGCCACCGCTGAAAAGTCGTAATATTCATCAAGATAAGTGATGAACGATCTTCGTGCGGTTTCACTGCCTTTTGCCGCGACATCATAGCCGGTTTCGCCGCCTTTGATTGACTCCATATGAAGTTCGTGCGCACGCCGAAAAATTTGCGTAATTGTTTCTCGCGCGAATTCCGGAAGAGTTACATCTCCGATTGAAAGTTGAATTATATTGTCCGGCGATTCTCCTACTGTGTGCAGTATTGCGCGAGCCACATTTCCACGCATTGCTGTACAGCGGATTATGGCTCCTTGAAATTCCGCCGTGATTTTTTCATCGGTAAAAACTACATCAATTATTCTTCGCACGCGATCGCCTGTTTCTTCTCTAATTCCTTCCAAAACAGGATTTCCTAAAATCCTCCCTGCATGTTCGCGCACAGTTTGATCTTGTGTAAGGCCGTCCACTACTCCCTCTTCATTGACTACTAGAGGCATAATGTCATCTAGATAATAATTCTTTTAAAAAGAATGTCAATAGCCTTGACGTCGTAATTTTTTTTGCTATACTTCTGGCGATTTATGAAACACAACAATATAAACAGGCGTGAATTTATTGCAGGTACTGCTGCCTTACTTCTTCAAACTTGCGGCCATCTCGGACAGCGCAGAGAACAGGCAGAAAATAACATGGAAATGGGAGATATTCCCACGGTTGAATTACATCGTCATTTTGAAGCGGGGATGAGTCCGGAAACTATCTCTGTTTTGGCACAAAGAAATGACGTGACACATGTATTAACCCGAAACAGCAAGGAGCCCATTGTGGGAGTTGATCTTCAAGATCCCGATTCAATACGAGCATATTATCATGGGATTTCATCCGGATTTAAAGACCCGGATGGATTTTCTAAATTTTTGGATTCATTGGGACTTCCCGTGGGAGTGATGCGTTCATTGGAGGATTTGCAATTTGCTGCGCGTCAACAA
>JBBUCQ010000056.1:4872-7862 GCA_038057715.1 Patescibacteria group bacterium
TTAGATCAAGAGCGTCAAGGGAGTCTTCACACTGAATTGCGTGGTTCGCCTTATACTTATCAAGAAAATTTAAAAGAATCGGCGACCCTTGAAGAGGTAATTGCCGCAATTCGCAGTGGAATCCGGCAGGCTTATGGGGAATGCGGTGCAAGCGGAGCATACATTGCATGCGTTAGTAGAAATAAAGTGGATAAATATGGCTCGGCGGTAGTGAATGCTGTATTGGCAACATACACCGACTCCGATCGTATGGGTTTTGATATTGCCGGAGGTCAGGAAGGAAAATTCCCCCCTGCTATGTTTGAAGAACTTGTGAGACCGTTACGTGAAGCGAAAATACCAATAGTAGTACATGCGGGAGAGCAGTCAAAAACACCTAAGTTTATAGAAACACCGCCTTCTTTTATAAAAGAAGCAATAGATAAACTCGGGGCGGAAAGAATTGGTCATGGGTCATCTTTAATCGCTGATCCGAGCTTGTGGCCATACGTGAGAGACAGAGGCGTCTGTATAGAAACTTGTCCGCCAAGTAACGATAAAATGGGTTATGTGCCGCTTGCAGAAGCTCCTCTGAAAGATTTTTTAGATGTGCGATTGAGTGCAACCCTTAATACCGATAATCCTCTAATGTTTGGCGTTTCAAGCGTGAGAGATATAGCTGTAAATCAGGGGAAGATTTTACGCTTAACTCCGAATGATCTTATCCAAATAACCCGCAATGGTATTGCCGCGGCATTTGTTACGCCCGAGAGACGTGCTGAATTGGAACGGAAGTTTGATAGTTTTATGCGTAGAGTTGGCTAGGCCTCCAGGTCGGATATGTTTGACATCCTGATATCATTACAATCGTTGTCCATAATAAAAAAGTTAAAAAATGGTATGTAAAAGATATGTGTAAAATTTTATTAGCCCAACTACCCTTATGAAACCGATTCAGTACGATTACTATGTGCATTCTATTTCAGAGGGCGGCGAACCTGCCTACAAAGCCATTATTCCGGCTTTTGATAATGCAATCGTATATGGCGGCAATCTTAAAGAATTGGAACAGGGTGTAAGATTTACAATTGATTCCGAAAAAAATAATGCTTGAAGCGCAAGCTTCAGGGAAAAGTGTTAATAAATATATAGAAGAACGGCTTTTGGGTTCAAAAGGAGTGAAATGAAAATTACTCTCCCCAGTTTAATTTCTTCCTCAACATTTTGTAATAATTGTGGTTGCCCATGCGGATCATTCGGAAAGTTCTGCGCGATTTTCGGACGCGGATTGTGTCGCCGCGTTTTAGATTTACGGTAACTTGACCGTCTATGGTCAGAACAATCGGTTTCTTTTCAGCGCGCCATTCCGTTTCAAGTTTTATTATTATTTGGCGATCATTCGGAATTATTATCGGGCGTACGCCGAGTTTCATAGGGCAAAGAGGAACCAGTAAAAAACCGTCTATTTTCGGATGAATAATAGGACCGTATGCGGAAAGAGCGTGACCGGTTGAGCCTGTCGGTGTAGAAACAATAAGTCCGTCCGCGCGGTAATTTGCGAGTTCGCGTTGATTGATTTCAACGCGCATATTTATAAGCCGAGCAAAACCGCCCTGATTAATTACGGCTTCGTTCAGCGCCAGCGTAGTGAAATATTTTTTATTATTTCTATAAATCGTAACGCGAAGCAAAAATCTTTCATCTTCGCAGAATTGTTTTTTAAAAATTTTAGGCAAGCTTGTTAGGAATTTTTGAGTGGTAAAAGCCGTCAAGAATCCAAGGTGACCCATATTTACGCCTGCGATAAGAGGACGCGCCAAACCTATTTCGCGTGCAGTTTTAAGCAGAGTTCCGTCACCTCCCAAAATAATCACCAAATCGCAACGCCGCAGAAGTTGGGATTTGGTATATGTTTTTTCCTTTCCCGCCAATTCACCGCAAACTTCGTCAAATAAAAGATCAACATCATACGATTTCAGCGCGCTTATCAGATTTTTAAAATATGCGGCATTTTCTCCGATTTTAATATTATGCTTTGTGATTATGCCAACTTTTTTTATGCCATTTTTAGCCACGGCTATATTATAACAGATAGTTGGAGCATGCATATTTCAACTTGACTTTTCTGTTACAAAAACAGCCCCAATTCAGTATTAAACTATGGAGAAATAACCAAATTCATTATGTATAAAACTCCTTACACAGTCGGTCGAAAAATACAGGGACTATTGAGTTCCATGTATTTTTGTGCGGGGAGTATTTCCGGTTAGAAAAGCGGCTTAAAAGGTTCAATACTCCTCTCACAGAGAAGGAGTATTTTTATTTTATTCTTTAACCCCCCTAATATATGGCTCTGGAATTTCAATACAATAAGGACTTGGACGGCGAAGAAGGTGGAAGAAAGCGCGAAAAGACCAAGGACACAAAGCGGGAACTCGGTTTCAGGATCGGTCAATTTGAAGCCGGTTATCGCGGGGAAGCTCATACTCATACGGTAGATCAGCAAAGAAAGGATGTTAGAGAAAAAGTGAAACGAACATTTACGATTGGCTTTACTCCTCCGGAACCGGCTCCCGCTTATGCCAATGCCTAATCGCCTCAAAACAGCGGATTAGCGAAAACTAGTCCGCTGTTTTTGTAGAGGTCTCTATTTTTTTAAAAGCCTCTAGGGTTTTTTTCGCAGTTTCTTGCCACGAGAACTTTTTGGCTTGGATAAAACCTTTTTCACGCAAAGAATTTTGCAGGTTTTCGTCATTCCATAATTTTTCAATGGCGTTTTTTAGTTCCTCCGTGTTTTTTGGGTCAATTAGAATCGCCGCATCTCCGCATACTTCTTTTAAAGATCCTGCGTTTGAACAAATTACAGGACAGCCTGCGGTCATAGCTTCAAGCGGCGGCAAACCGAAACCTTCGTAGATTGAAGGGAATACGAAAATTTTTGCCGATTTATAAAATGACGGCAAATCTTCCGGCGGACAATTCTCAATGTGAATAATATGTTTTTTATTTTC
>JBBUCQ010000056.1:7962-11885 GCA_038057715.1 Patescibacteria group bacterium
AATGAAAAAGCCGCATCAAATCTTTTTTCGTATTTTCGGAAGGCACAAAAACAGCCGAAGTTTTTCGCAAAGCCAGCCTCAAAAATAAGTATTCCAAAATTGTCGCTTTTGATTCGTGTAAATGCGGATGCAAAAAAGCGACGAGGTCGTGGACTGTTATTGCGGATTTGATTTTTCGCGGCAAAAAAGCGGGGATTATAAAGCTCGTCGGCGCGAAAAAAAGATCACACTTTCTCAATTTTAAATCTTTTATAACCGCAAAGTGCCACATTAAAGGATGGGCATGGATTACTTTTACGGTTGAATTTTTAAATGCCGCCAAATCCGCCGTAACGCGATTCGTATATAAGACATATTCATTTTCACGATCCAGGGCAAGAATTTCCTTTACTACATGAAATATATACCAGCCCTTACCTGTTTTTTGTCCGCAAGCGGCACGAATATCTATTCCCACTTTCATATGGCAATTGTAACTCATTTCTGTTATGTTTGGGACGTCATTAACCCTTTCATATGAGCTTTATACGCATTAAGGAAACTTTTTTACGTCTTCCCCGACACATAAAACTTATTGGTGTCGGTAGTTTAATTTTG
The DNA here is from genome assembly GCA_038057715.1 of Patescibacteria group bacterium. Taxonomy (GTDB): domain Bacteria; phylum Patescibacteriota; class Gracilibacteria; order UBA1369; family UM-FILTER-53-11; genus JBBUCQ01. The sequence goes on from JBBUCQ010000056.1 coordinate 8,560, forward strand.
GCTATTTCAACGCTTTTGCCGTGGTATGCCGATCTTGATTCATATAGAATCGGAGATCAATTTTTGGGCATAACCGGTCCGGCTTCGTTCGTTGGAATAGTTATACTTTTGCTTTCAGCCGGTTCCTTGTATCTTTTCGGATACAGGCTTTTGGAAAGACGCGTTCCTCGTCTGCCCGTTCGCGAGGCGATTTTTCACCTCTTTGTAGGGATTGAATCGCTTTTTCTATTACTTATGGTGAATTCCATTTTTTTCCATCCGAAATTCGGCGTTAATATTACTTTGAAAGAAAGCCGTTTCGGAATGACACTGGCTATTATCGGTTCAGCGGTGCTTGTGGTAGGCGCTTATTTTCAGAATAAAAAAGAAATTGAAGAAAGTCAAAGCGAAGGGAAGCTTGAGCCTCTTATTAAAATAGAGCAGAGTTTGCCGCAGAAGCCGCATACGCCGGCGCCAACTCCGGTACAGCGTCCTGCACCGAGTTATTACCAAAGATACCATTCGCCATTGGTTAAACATGAACACGAACCTCATCGTATATCTACTCACGCAAAAGAGGGGACTAAAGGATTTTTGTTTGGAGAGGGCACAGCAACCTCTTCATCTGTGGCATCACCACGCGAAAGCGGGGCCACCAAGCCGGTAGAAACTCCACCCGAATCAACCGAAATGTTTTAATATATTTTGCAGAGGCATCTATGGAAAAATCCATTGAAGAAGCTCAATTGGTCCGGATTGTCTTTTATTGCAAGGATTGCGAGAAAATTGTTGACGGCGTAAAAGTCGGCAGGAAATATGTTTATAAATGCCCTCTTTGCCATACGAAAAATGTGGCTTTCGGCACGGAAAAATCCATCAGGAGTTTTTATCATATGGATTAGGCACTCTGGGGCGGCATTTTTATGAAGGCGTCTAGTGGTACACCGGTTTCGGTTACTCTGGTTCGTGTTAGGCGACCCAAAGCATTAATGGATGCCGGAGATGCTTCGGATGGGTTGGCCGCTTCTCTGCGGAGCGCTTTAAATGTTTGAACGCAATTGTCGGGAGTTAGCGTTCCTTCTGTTGCCGCGGCCAAAAGAGCGCAAAAGCCGTTTGCGTCCGGAGATCCGCTCTCTCGGCTTAATCCAAGCATATGGTGGGCGCAACTTTTTGTCTCTGTGCCGGAAACGGATAAATAGACTTGCGCGCTTATATTTAAAAATTTCACAATTCCTTCTACGGAAAGGAGTAAAGGAATATACTTGCCCCTATCTCCCCAAATTTTGGTTTGTTCAGGTTTAAAATCTTGTGGTCTGCTTGCGGCTATCAACGCATTAATTAAATAACCGTTGGTTCTTCCGCCGCGTGATAAACCGGGAGCTGTTTTGTCCAGGTAAGTTTTAGCGTCTTTCAGGCGTTTATCTAAAGTGGGTATATCCGGATAAAATATGTTGCTAAAGCGTGTGCAAGCGGCTAAAAATTGAGGGGAGCTATGTCCTGCGACCATGCCTAGACCGACAAGCCCGGGAAATTGTTCGTAAATATTCAGCATTTCTTCCATAGCGGACAATACTTTTCGGGCTACGGCATCCATGCGCACAAATGTGTCGCATTCTTCAGGTAATACGTCCGTATTTCGCACAGGGCTTTCCATATAATTGAGGTTACTTATCTGTTGTCATAAACTAACAACCCAAGAATGTATTTTATACAAGAGTTACCCCCTATAAGTCAATGGTTATTTTTAATATTTTTGTCATAAAAAGTTTAGAAAAATTTCATAACTATTTGCTATACTGTAAATACAATTCGGTTGATTGTGAGCTTCCGCTCATATATAGTAAAAACGCTCAATTTTAACTTTTTATTTCTTAATTTTTTATTTTATGTCTAATGTATCTAACATTTCATCGGAACGAAAAAAAGCGCTTGACCTTGCGCTCGCGCAAATAGAGAAGAATTTCGGGAAGGGTTCAATTATGAAAATGGGGGAGGTGAAGGCCATCCCGATTGAAACCATCCCAACCGGTTCAATTTCGCTCGATATAGCTCTCGGAAATGGAATCCCGCGAGGAAGGGTAACGGAAATTTACGGACCGGAATCTTCGGGGAAAACGACTTTGACTCTCCATATTATTGCCGAGGCGCAAAAGAAGGGTGGGCAGTGCGCTTTTGTTGATGCTGAACATGCGCTTGATCCGGAATATGCCAGCCGCATCGGCGTTGATATGAAAAATTTGCTTGTTTCCCAGCCCGACAGTGGAGAACAGGCGCTCGAAATAGTGGAAACTCTCGTTCGATCCAATGCCGTTGATGTGATTGTTGTTGATTCCGTCGCGGCTCTTACGCCGAAAGCTGAAATAGAAGGGGATATGGGAGACAGTCATATGGGGTTGCAGGCTCGTCTTATGAGTCAGGCTTTGCGAAAACTTACCGGCGCTATCAGTAAATCCAAAACCTCTGTGATTTTTATAAATCAAATTCGTATGAAAATCGGAATTATGTTCGGGAATCCGGAAACCACCACGGGCGGGCATGCTTTAAAATTTTATGCTTCGGTGCGTATGGATATTCGTTCAATCGGAAAGATTGAAGATACGACGGGACCCGAAAAAACGATAGTGGGAATTCGCGCTCGCGTAAAAGTTGTGAAAAACAAAGTTGCTCCGCCGTTTAAAACTGCGGAATTTGACATTATGTATAACAGGGGGATTTCATACTTCGGAGATTTGCTGGATTTGGGAGTTAAATACGAGAGGGTTCATAAGAGTGGTGCGTTCTATACATACAAAGATACAAAACTTGGTCAAGGACGCGAAGCCGCCAAGGGATTTTTAGAGGGCAACGCAAAAATTATGAAGGCTATAGAAGCAGATTTAAAGAAGTTTTTAGAAAGTGACGAGCCGAAAGAAGCGAAAGCGACAGCTAAAGAAGCGCCGGTTGTAGTTAAAGATTAAGAGCTCCTCATGAAAAAAGATCTCTATCAGCGATTTTTAAGTTACGCTTTCTGGTTGCTTGGTCGGCGTGCGTATTCAAAAAGTGAAATAATTAAAAAGCTTCAGCTGAAAGCGAAAAAGTTAAAGCTGGAGGAAGGTCAGGCAGGGGATATTAAAGAAAGAGTTGTGAGTCGCTTGGAAGAACTTAATTATATTAACGATGCGAAAATTCTGGAGAATTATTTTGAATACCGTTTGCCCGCGAGGCCTGCCGGTAAGTATATATTTTTAAATGAAATGAGGAGACGCGGAATTGATGTTGGCGCGGCTAAAACCGCATGGGACAGCCGAAGAATTGATGAGGAAAAACTTGCCGAAGAATTTATTGCAGGGAAGATTGAACGCTTCAAA
>JBBUCQ010000057.1:0-4738 GCA_038057715.1 Patescibacteria group bacterium
TTTAAATTCGGCCAAGCGTCGCAAAATTTCAAAACTGTACTTTGAGATCGCGCTTAAAAACATTCCCATACCCGGATCTATAATAATTTGACTGCGTTTTATGCCGGATTTAAGCGCAAAATCAATCCTCTCCTCCAAAAATCTCATAACGGTTTTTACAACATCTTTATAGCGTTTTTTCTTCCGCGTTGTACGGGCAGAAGAATCTTTTGAATACATTAAAACAATTTTCACGCCGGTTTGCGCAACTACACGCACCATCTCCGGATCGCCACGCAAAGCGGTAACATCATTCACAATTCGCGCTCCCGCCTCAATCGCTTGCCCTGCAACTTCCGCTTTATAAGTATCAATTGAAATTAAAATTTTCCTCTTTTTTGCAACCGGTGCGAGTTTTTTTATCACCGGAATTACGCGCCGCAATTCTTCTTCAACCGTTACAAATTTGCTCCCCGGTCCGCTGGACTCGCCTCCAACATCAATAATATCTGCGCCTTCTTTAATCATCTGCTTCGCGCGTTGAAGAGCTTTTGCGACATTAAAAAACTTCCCGCCATCGGAAAAAGAATCCAGCGTAACGTTCAAAATTCCCATGATTTTAAAATCTTGAACTTTAGGCTTTATTTGAAATTTGAATTTTGACATTTGGATTTTACGTCAATATTTTCTTTTCAAATTCCTTCATCAAATGTTTCGTAATCGGCCCGACACGCCCTGTTCCGATCTTTTCACCGTCAATTTTCACAATCGGCACAATCCCTTTCGGCGCATTTGTCACAAAACATTCATCGGCGTTTAAAACCTCCCGACGCGTGATGTCTTTAAACTTAATTCTGAATAATTTTTTCGCGAGTTTTAAAACCGTACTGCGTGTTGTGCCGAGCAAAACTCCAAGGCGCGGCGTAATAATTTTCTTTTTTCTGACAATAAAAACATTCGTCCATGTCCCTTCCGTAATATAGCCTTTTGAATTTATTAAAAGAGCTTCAAAAGCGCGCTTTTTCAGCATCTCTGCGCGAGCAATAAGTAGAGGCTGCATACTCGTCGTTTTCATTTGCGGAAACGGTCGTTCGAGCGGAAAAGTGATAGCGGAAACTCCGCGCGAATAAACTCTTTTCGGCAATGCTAAAAGCGGCTGGCACCAAATAAAAACAGTCGGTTGCTTCACGCCCGGCGTAATCGTAATTCTCACGCGCGATTCTTTAAAATTATTTTTCTTGACGGTTTTAGAAACCGCTTCCGCGATTTCCGAAGGCTTTACATGAAGCTTCCACCCTCTCATCTTTGCCGATTCATAAAGCCGCTCCAAATGTTCTTCCATTTGCCAAATTTCCCCATTATAAGTCCGCAAAGTTTCAAAAATCCCGTCTCCGTACAAAAATCCCGGATCAAAAATCGAAATCTTTGCATCGTTGGCGTTGATAAATTTGCCGTTTATATAAACAATCATACAGCCTTATTATACCAAACGTATCTTTGTTTCTCCACATTCATATCCGTCGTGTTTTCTACTTCTATATTGTGTTTCAATTATATATCCGCATCCTCTCAATAAAACATTTATTTTATAAATAATATTTCGCAGTTTCTTGTCAGAACTATCGGTTTCCACATGCCCAGTTTCAACCAAGTGCCGTCTTACTTCTTGCGTTACAGACACATATTCCTTCGGGCGCTTCAATAATGCTACTAAAATTGTTTTTGCGATCTTGCCATGTATACCATCCGGCAAAACATCTTCAACACGCACAAATTTATCAACATCTACTCCGATAGCTAATATGATTTTTTTTCTAATTCTATCTACGATTCGCCATGCATTATGTGCTGTAATCCCTCCTGCACTCGTCCCTATATCTTGTGATATTTCGCCGGATAGCCACATTTCTAATATACTCATCTCTTCACAGCTAAGATTTGCATTCTCAATTATTTCTCTTAAAAAAACACGATCTTCGCAACATGGTGCTGCACATAAAACATTTTCCATGCAATCAAAATCTACAAATTTAACAGAATCTATACGTCTTGAAGCAACTCTGCGTATATAATTCACCATATTATTGCGAGCTGCTGCAAGATAAAAACTGATATGCTGCAAATCGTGATCATATCTTCCAAACGCATTTAAGAAACCTAAACGTCCTTCTTGCCAAAGATCATCTTCCCCTACCACTCCTTGGACAGCCGGAGGTAATCTATTCCAAATCCCTCTCGCCAATGCTGTGATCTTTGAATCGTATTGTAACATTAAAGTTACCGGCGGAGTTTTTTCTGTATTCATTAAATTTTTATTCGGAGCACAAGACATTTATAAAGGCTTGGGATTTATGTAAGGTTTCTTCATATTCTTTTGTCGGATCGGAATCAACAACGATTCCTCCACCAGAACGGAAAGCGATCTTACCGCGTTTTTTATCAAACCACAAGGTTCTAATCATAATATTAAAATCACATTCACCGGAAAGATCTATAAATCCGGCTGAACCGCAGTAAATTCCGCGAGATTCGCCTTCAAGCTTTCTTATAATTTCCATAGTTCGTTTCTTCGGACAGCCTGTTACAGAACCCCCCGGGAAAAGCGCATGAAGCGCGTCCAAAAAATCGCAATCCGACCGCAAAACCCCGCAAACATTTGAAACAGTATGAAAAACATGCGAGTACTTCTCTACAACACGATTTTCATTAACTTCAACTGTGCCCGGCTTACAAATTTTCCCTAGATCATTGCGTTCAAGGTCTACAATCATTTCAAGTTCAGCCTTTTCCTTCGCGCTTGCCAGCATGCGCTCCACGTTTTTTTTATCTTCCGCCGCTGTTTTCCCGCGCGGCGCTGTGCCTTTTATCGGCCGCGTTTCAATAATTTTTCCCTTCGGCAAATTTTGAATTCTAAACAGTCTTTCTGGAGAATTGGAAATAATCGCCCAATCATAAAGCCCTGACGGGCTTGCCATAAAAAACTGAAATGGCGACGGATTTATTTTTGTCATTTTCCCATAAAGATTTAGCGCATCACCGCGATATGGCGCAGAAAATTTTTGCGAAAAATTAACTTGATATGTTTCTCCATCATATAAGTATTTTTTAATTTGTTTAATTTTTCCGAAATATTGTCTGCGCGATAAATTTGATTTTGGCGCACTCCCCCGCGTTTCGGCATCGGCTGATATCTGGCTATTTAGCTCTAATTGCTTATTTTTAAATCCGAAAACTTCATCGGTATAAACAAAATGCGCTGACGGCGGCTGGCATATTGTCCGCCTATCCATCCGACTACCCAACATCCACTTTTCGCCTAAATCGTAACTCAAAAACCCGACAAAACCGCGCGTGAACGGCGAAGATTCAGAAGTCTGCGCGCGCTGGTCCCGCTGTGGCGGTGGCAGACTTTTTTTATGAGACGACCTCGCCGCGGCTCGACCTGTCCGTCTAATAAAATTCCGCATAAACTCCAAACCGCGCTCCCCTTCCGGCACGCGAATTTTCGGATTTACAACACAAACAAAACTCCATCCGCCCGCCCATCCATTTTCCAAAATCACAAGCTTTTTACCTTCCGCTCGCAATTTCGTCATCAAGGTATACATGCATGTATTCGGTCTTGTCGTATTCAAAAATTTCATCTGGCTTGAAAAAGCGCTTCACTTCTTTCACGGCAGTGTCATAACTGTCCGATGCGTGAATCACATTACACGCAACACTCATCGCAAAATCTCCGCGGACCGTACCCGGATCGGCTTTTCGCGCTTTTGTAATACCGGCGAGAATACGAACGGTTTCTATCGCCTCCACTCCTTCCCAGCACATCGCGATCACGGGCGTGGATTTCATAAATTTTTCAACTCCGGGATAAAACGGCTGGCTCGCAATATGCGCGTAGTGTTCGCGCAAAACAGCCTCATCAAGACTCATCATTTTTATACCGACAAGTTTCAACCCTTTTCTTTCAAAACGCTTTACGACTTCCCCGATAAGTCCGCGCTGAATTCCATCCGGTTTCATTAGCACAAGTGTTCGTTCCATAAAAAATATTGGTTAAATATGAGTATGCCTGATGAATTATAACACAAAATGTTTAACTTTTATTTCCGGAAAACCGATGAAATGTTTATCCAGAGTAACAACGGTCGCCCCATATAATTTTGCCGTTGCGGCAACAATACAATCGCCAAGCGGAATTGTTTTCCCTTTTTTCCGTAATTTATGAGCTGTTAAACCGGCATTCTCATAAATACTCCGACTGGAATGCAAATAAGGAAAATCTTCTAAAACAGCTGAATAATATTCAGCATCTTTTTTATCTATCCCCTGATAAAATTCACTCAACACCAACCCGCATATATAAAAAACCGCATTCTTTTTAAGTTTTGCCAAGAGCGACCTTGTGCGTTTTGCCGTATATTTAGAAAACAATGAAATCAGAATATTCGTATCAAATAAATAAGCTTTCATAAATTAAATCCATTAGGAAACTTTAGGCTTTATCAAGTTGGTTTCTAATTTTTTTCGCATAACCCAAAGGATTTTTGATATTTAAACGAGGAGACACCTCAAGAATTTGCCAGCTTTTTTTGGCTTTTAAACGCATTTCAATGGTTTGGGCAACGAATGCCGATTGTTCGCCTTTCGCCACTGCCGTGTCAAGCATATTTTTTACATTTTTGGGGAGAATAAAATTTTGCCGGACTGAAGTAGCCATAAAAATTAAATTAAGTGATACACACCATTAGTGTGTATG
>JBBUCQ010000058.1:0-2196 GCA_038057715.1 Patescibacteria group bacterium
GTTATAAATTTTATGCTTTTGATGTTTTAAAAACGTGGATGCAAAAAATAGCGGATGCAGAAGAGGAAGGAGGGCCTTTAAATCAGTATTATTTAAAGGTTGAATTGGATCCGGACAATCAAATGCTGGAATTAGATGACTGTAATTCAACATATCTTCAGTTTAAAATGTTGCCTGGAAATATACCGAGTTGGATAGTCGGATCCAGCGAGTGCTATTTTTAGTGTGTTTCTAGCAAACAGACCGTCTCAACATGATAAGTATGCGGGAACATGTCCACCGGCTGGATGCGTTTGATTTTGTAGCCGTTTTCCCCGACTATTTTCAGGTCGCGTGCGAGGGTTGTAGGATTGCACGAAACATAAATCCATTTTGGGATTTTTAGGTCGAGGATTTTTAAAAGGGTTTTTTGGTCAATGCCGGCGCGAGGAGGGTCTGTAATTATAATTGTTGGTCGACCGACCTTTGAAATGGAAGGCAGAAGTTTTCCGACATCTCCGCAAATAAATTCGGCATTTGTTATTTTGTTCAGCGCGGCATTGGATTTTGCGCTTTCTGTCGCTGATTTATTTATTTCTATTCCAAAAACCTGTTTCGCCAGTCCGGCAAACGCCAGTCCTATTGTGCCTGTGCCGCAAAATAAATCCAATATAATGTCATCCGCGTCCGCTTCAGCAAATTCTAAAATTTTTCCGTATAAAATTTCCGCTTGAAGAGTGTTTGGTTGGAAAAACGCTTGAGGTGCGATTTCAAAAGTGAGAGATGGGGGATTCGTTCCGCTTAGCGGGGTGCCGGAAAGAATAACGGGTGAGGTTTGTATGCGAAGAGTTTCCGTAAGATGCGGCTTGCCCGCGAGATGGAATTCATTAACTGCCGTGCGTTTTCCCCGTTGTACCGTTATAGCAGTACAATAGAGAGAAGTGATCTGCGGGAAGGCGGAAACGATCCATTTTTTAAAATCATTCGCGAGTGGAAAATTTTCCTGCCTGCCGCCTGCTTGTCCGGTAGGCAGGGCAGGCAAGGAGCCATGCGTCACCAAATTAACCATTATTTCGCCGGTATTTTTTCCTTCGCGCACAATTAAATTGCGTAATAATTCAGCGCCCAAATTATTTTCTTGCGCCCACTGCCGAACTGCGCGTGCAATTTTCACAGAAAGTTCCGATTGCAAAAAACATTCTTCTAAATTAAAAACTTCTCGGAAATTTCCGGAGGGATGGAGTCCGAGAGAAAGAGGTGAGGGATGAGGGGCGATGGATGAGAATTGAGAGTCGTCGTCATGGAGTGGTTTAGATTGAAAGCTGGCGCCAAAACTATATTCCATCTTATTCCTATAAAACCACGGCGATTCGCAACCGATAATCGGCTCAATTTTCGCGTCTCTAAATCCGCCGATCCTCGCCAGTGCATCGGAAACCATTTTCCATTTCCATTTTAATTGATTCTCATAATTTAAATTTTGGAAAGAACATCCGCCGCACACACCAAAATGTTTGCATCGCGCGCTAACTCGCTCCGGCGACGCCTCCACCAATTTTTCCAGCTTCGCTTCCGCGTATGAACTTTTTATTCTTGTTAAACGCGCAAGAATTTTATCACCGGGCACTGCCCGCTCAACAAATACCGCCAAATCTCCCAACTTCGCAACGCCGGAACCGCCAAAAGCGAGGTCGGAAATCGTAAGCTCAATAATTGCATTCTTTTTTAACTCCATTACCGCAATTCTCCGCGTTTTACACTTGATTATCAATCCTATTTAAGATATAATGATTTAATATCAAAAAATAAAAATCAAAATAAATATAAAAACTTTATGGATGATTTTACAGATACTTTAATCAACGAAGCCGACCAGCTGAAGCTTCAAGGCAGACATCAAGATGCAATTAAAGTGTGCGAAAAACTTCTTATGTCCGACCTTGATTGCGTTGAGGCTTATGAAGAGATAGGAGATAATTTTCTTTCTTTAAAAGAGTTCGAAAAAGCCCAACGCGCTTTACTCCGCGCCGTTCAACTTGATCCCCAGTCCGCAAACGCGAATTATTTGCTCGGATTTACCTATTCTTCGCTCGGAGAATGGGAGCTTTCAATTGATTATTTGGAAAGTGCCGACAAAGTTCAGTCCAATCACCCGGAAATTTTGCGATGTTTGGGTTGGTCTTATTTTCATTATGGTCAGAAGAAAAAGGGAGTTAT
>JBBUCQ010000059.1:0-10605 GCA_038057715.1 Patescibacteria group bacterium
TGGTTGCGGGGACAGGATTCGAACCTGCGACCTCAAGGTTATGAGCCTTGCGAGCTGCCTCTGCTCCACCCCGCGAGAGGATTTTATACTAAAAACCCTTACAGCGCAAATCGCTCTCGGTCAAAGAAAAACAAAAACCACTTCTTCGGATTGCTCAAATTATAATAATACTGTTTTGACATGCCCATTGCTCGGTCATCGGGCGACTCCGCCACATAAATTTCTTTTTCCGGAGTTATAATAATCACTTCTTCGCCCGGACGAACCAAACCAAAATTCTGCTTTGCTATTTTTTCTTTATAAGAATCAGACTTATAATATTCATAATCCTCAATCAAATCAGCATTAGTTTGCTCCAAACTTTTATTTTCGTCTTCAACCGTTTTTATAAATTTATCAACTTGATAACTTTTATAAAGAGACGTGGACAAAACATATAGCATGTATGACAAAAAAATAAATTCCGCTATCAAAATTATTTTCGTAGTGCGTGAAACTTGTGTAATCACAATGCAGTTGTAATAAGAACTATAAATAAACCTCCGAGGACGACGAGAACTGCGTTAGCCTTGCGCGAGATTTTATGAGTTTGAGGAATCAAATCCGAAGCTCCTATATAAATAAAACTCCCTGCCGCGAGCGCAAGCAAATTGCCGAGCAAAAGCGTTGAAGCATTTTGTCGTAGTAAAATATATGCGGCTAGCGCGCCAATCGGAGTCGCAAGCGCAACGGCAACCGTATAAATAACAGCTTTTTTTAGCTTCATCCCGGCATGGAGCAAAATACTTAAAGTAAAAATTCCTTCCGGCAATTCGTGCAACAAAACGGCAAGCGAAGTAATAAGACCAACTGTAAAACTAACTTCAAAGCCGACTCCGATGACAACGCCGTCTAAAACGGAATGGAGCCCTATTCCCAGCGCGGCAATAACCCCAAAACTGTGCGCCTCGCAATCTTTTTCAGCGCATGTATGAATAACAATGCCCTGTTCAAGAATATAAAGAACGGCAAAACCAAGAAGCGCGAAAAAATACGGCGAATAAAAAATATTTTCGGATTCGCCTGCCAATTCCATCGCTTCGGGCATCAAATTAAAAAAAGCGCTTGTAATAAGCACGCCGGCGGCAAGACTAATCAAATATATTGAATTTCTCTTTGTCCATTCATACTTCCATAAAACAAGCAGTAAACCTATTATTGTAGCGGCTCCGGCAAGACCGGAATAGAATATTGTAACTCCAAAGGTATTCACTGTATCATTGTAATTGATGGACGCGAAAACAGCAAAAAAAATTCACATTATCGGGGTTGGGGGAATCGGGGTTAGCGCGCTTGCAGGGATATTACTGCATCAAGGCAAGGTTTTAAGCGGAAGCGATATGGAAGCCGGGGCGATAACGGATAAATTAAAAAAACCGGGCGTAAAAATTTTTATCGGGCATAAAAAAGGAAATGTCGTCTTTGGCACAAAATTAGTTATTCATTCTCTGGCAATCCCAAAAACAAATCCGGAGCTTATTGAAGCCAAAAAAAGAAGAATTCCGATCTTAACGTATCCGGAAGCTGTCGGAGAATTAACAAAACAATTTTTCACGATTGCAGTGTGCGGCACTCATGGAAAATCAACAATCACAGCTATGATAGCGAAAATTTTAATTGAAAATAATTTTGACCCGACTGTAATAGTGGGGACGAAATTAAAAGAACTTGGCGGCGCGAATTTCCGCACCGGAAAAAGCAAAATTCTGATTCTTGAAGCGTGCGAATATATGGATGCTTTTTTAAATTACAATCCCCGCGCGATTATTTTAAGCACGCTTGATCCCGACCACCTTGATTATTTCAAAAATTTTGAAGATTATAAAAAATCTTTTCGCCGTTTTTCGGAGAAATTGCCGAGCGACGGATATTTTTTCGGAAATCTTGATGATGAAGACGTGCATGAAATATTTAAAGATCTGCAATTGAAAAAAATGCCAGCACACAATATGTTCACATACGGCCTTAAATACAATCACAGTGATTTTCATTTAGACGGAAATAAAATTATGCGGCGCGGCGCGGAAGAAGGGAAGCTGGATTTAAAAATCCCGGGAGAACATAACCGCAGTAATGCTTTGGCGGCTTTTGCCGCATGCAGGATTTTATGCAATATAACCCCAAAAAATATTTTACGAAGTTTAAATAATTACGAAGGTTCTTTCCGCAGATTTGAAATAAAAGGAAAAATCGGAAAAACTGTTATTGTGGATGATTATGGCCATCATCCGGCTGAAATTTCGGCAACTCTACAGGCCGCTAAAGAAAAATTTCCGGATAAAAAGATTTGCGTTGTATTTCAACCGCACCAGTACAGCCGCACGAAAAAACTATTAAAAGAGTTCGGTAGCGCGTTTGGACAAGCTGATTTAGTTATAATCCCGAATATTTATGAAGCGCGCGATACGAAATCGGACAAAGTGTCGGTTTCAGCGGAACAACTGGTGGCTGAAATACAAAAGAATAAAACTCGCGCAATGTTCATTGACGGGTTTGAAAAAACCGCTGAATACTTAAAGAAAAACCATAAAAAATTCGGCGTGATTATAACAATGGGAGCGGGGGATGTGTGGAAGATAGCGGAGAACATATTCGACCGCAACGCTTATGAGGCAGGCTGATGTTTTTTCAAACATAGGAACGCAGCCCCCTTACAGCCCCGCTTCGCGTGGCTTCCAGGGGACGCTCGCCGCATGCGGCTCGCTCTGCTTCCAAAAAAATGTTTGAAAAAACATCAGCCTGCCTCATAGCGTGCTACCATTCAAATATGCCTGCCGCTATATATAGAAATCGTTTTTCCTACAACGCTTTTTTCCAAACTGTCCCTTCCGCGCTATCCTCCAAAATAATTCCTTTTTCCTCAAGTTCCTTGCGTATTTCGTCTGCGCGCTTAAAATCCTTTTTACTGCGCGCCTCATTGCGTTCGCCTATCAATTTTTCGATATCGCCGGAAATCGCCTGCGCATTATCTTCCATCACGCCGAGTACGGAATCAATTTCACGCAATAAAGCGACAATATATTTCGCTTGATCAAAATTAATTTCACCGTTTTTCATCCAAACATTAATTCTATTCACGAATTCAAAAACCAAAGCGAGCGCCTGCGAAATCTCTAAATCATCATCCATCGCCTCTTTAAATCTTTCTCTAACATCTTCAAGTTCCGTTAAAATATTAAATGTAGGCGGTTTATCGGCGTGCTGCTGCATAAATCTGTAGACATTCCTGAAACAATCCCGCAAACGCTCCAAACCCGCCTTTGCTTGCTCCAGCAGGTCATTTGAAAAATCAATCGGCATGCGGTAATGGGTGGAAATCAAAAAATACCGCACAACGGAAGGATGATATTTCGCCAGAATTTCTTTAATCGTAAAAAAATTGCCGAGAGACTTGCTCATTTTCTCATTATTGATTTTTATGTGGCCGTTGTGCATCCAATATCGCGCGAAAGTTTTTCCTGTTGCAGTTTCACTTTGCGCTATTTCACCTTCATGATGAGGAAACTGCAAATCAATCCCTCCGCCGTGAATATCAAAAGTTTCGCCCAATAAATCCATGCTCATGGCGGAACATTCAATATGCCAGCCGGGTCTTCCTTCCATTCCTGCCGGACCAGACCACTTTGGCTCGCCGGGTTTTGCGGCTTTCCATAAAGCAAAATCAAGAGGACTGTTCTTTTTTTCATCAACCGCAATACGCGCTCCGGACTGAAGTTCCGAAAGTTTTTGATTTGAAAGCTTGCCATAATCTTTGACCCGCGAAACTTCAAAATAAATTCCGTCTTCGGTTTTATACGCAACACCTTTTTTCAAAAGCTTTTCAACCAGCGCGACCATTTTGGGAATATATTGCGTTGCCAATGGCTTAAAATCCGGAGGCAAAACATTAAGCGCGCCGTAATCTTTTTCATACTCCGGAATAATACTCTGCGCCAATTCCGTTTCCGTAATGCCTTTTTCAGCGGCTCTTTTAATTATTTTATCGTCAACGTCGGTAATATTGCTGACAAATGTAACGTGAAACCCTTTATATAAAAAATACCGGCGAATCAAATCAAAACTGACTGCGGCGCGAGCATGACCAAGATGGCCGACATCGTAAACGGTCGGACCGCACACATACATTTTAATCTCCTCTTTTTTAAGCGGTTTAAAAGTTTCTTTCTTGCGGCTTAAAGTATTAAAAATTTTCATACCAATCACGTCAAAACGCGTAATAAAATACTGCGAAGCAAATCAAGCGCCAAAAAAGCGAAGAGGGGAGAGAGGTCGACGACTCCGCCTATTGGAGGAATGATTCTGCGGAAAACGCCCAAAATCGGCTCTGTGGATTCAACGATAATACTAAAAAGCCATCCGCGGGGGGCAACGCGCAACCATGATAAAATCACCCGCGCGAAGATCGCGAAAATCAAAATATTGGTTAGTATTGAAATAAATTGCGCCAAATAGGACTGAAACATACGGGGCTATTTTAGCACAAAACTTGGATAAGGTGGCGGGCATATTGAGTATTTTTTTGCCGACAATGGCCGATACAGCGAATACGGAATAACCTTTAGTGCGTCTGTAGCAACATTGAAGATAGATTGAAGTATAAAGAGTTTTTTAAATTGTCTGCAAAAAAACACATCAATATGTCGCCACTTTTTAGCTAGCCACAAAAACACACCAGCCGCAGATTTTTAAACCAAAAATTGCAAGACCTATAATGTACTACTACCTTGATGATAATTTTAACCTGAAAATTTGCTTTTCCCTGTTGTAAAATGGAAAATCAATTTTATAACAAGCACAAGCATAAATTACAGGATCAGGCACATCAAAATTTCAGATCTCAAATATAAAGATTATCTTGAAGTAGATTTAAGTGGTTTGTCGTATAAAAAAATATTAAAAAATTTTGGTAATTATTCAACTGAATTTATAGAAAAAGCAAAGAAATCAAATTTGCAACAGATTAGAATAAAATTCCCGTATAAGTGGAAAAGTTTTCCGGAAATATTAAGAAAAATAAATTATTCCTCGGGCTTGATATTCGTGGAAAAGAATATTGCCAAAACTCACCCTTTGCTCAAACAACCGATAGAGTTAAAAAATATGAGTATTCTGAAAAATCTCCTTAAAAAACAGCAAGCTCTACACTATAAGTTTAATACTAATTTTTTTGAAGAAACCGATAAATTTGATTTGGATAGTTATCTTAAGGAACTTCAGACAAACCACAGAAAAAACAAAGGAATCACATATGGTATTTATGAAAAAACCAAATTAATTGCATTTATCGGTTTGGAAATATCAGAATATGGCATCTATATCAATGAACTTTTTACGGATGATAAATTTAGAGGACGCGGTTTGGGAAAAATTCTTATGCAAGCCGGTTTTAATTACACATTTGAATTGAATTTTAAAAAAATATGGACTACTCTTGCCGCCCAAAATGAATCAGCATTGCATTTTTATCAAGCTTGCGGATTTAAGCCTATCTCAAAACTTTTTTACATCAATTTGGTTTAATTCCTCCTGAAAAACTTCCAAATTCCTCCTCCCGCCAAAGCAATCGCAAAAATTCCGAAAATTTCAGGTCCGTCATTCGGCGTTTGCGGGGCGTATGGCAAATCGGGCGGACACGGCATTGGATCGCAGAGCACAGGAGCATAACCTTGAGGGAGAGAAAAGCCCGGCAGAGTAGAAGACTGCGGAATACCGGAAATAACACTCGCCGCACCCCCTCCCGCTCCAACCTGCGGAGACGCGCTCACCATATTACTGCGATTATCTCCTTCCTGTCCGTTTTTATCAATTCCGACAACTTGGAAAAAATACTTCGTGCCGTTTTGCAAAGAAGGAATATACCAAGTCGTATTAAAATCTTTCGTGTTTACCACCAAATTCAAATTTGCAGAACTTACTCCATAGTAAATGCGATAAAACGCGATTCCGCTTTCGGCGTTTGCGGCCGACCAGCTCAAAGTTATTCTTCCGTCTCCGGGAATCGCCTGAACGGACTGAATTTTGCTCGGCACGCTGAACGAAGTGGCTCCCGTTGCCAATCCCGAAAGAACCGTTATTTTTTTATCAAGTTCAACCGGCTGTCCCACATTTCCAACAGCATCGGTAATTATTACATTCACCGTATAAACTCCCGTTTGTGCCGGCGCCGTAATTACTCCGCTATAAACACCCGGATTTTTCGCGTCAGCCTCCAAATCAATAATGGAATCTCCAAAAGTGGCTTGAATCGCAGTTAAATTAGGATCGCTATTTACGGAAATCGTCGTACTTTCTCCCGGCGCAAGTTCGCTTTTCCCAAGTTCAAATTGCTCAACGCTCGCAGGCGTGGAATCTATTGTGACCTTAACGGTGGGCGACTGCACTCCGTTACTTTCAGCATGGAAAGTATGCTCACCGTCAGTAAGCAAAGGCGTGTTAAAAGAAACGCTTCCATCCGTGCCGGTAGCAACTTCAGCTATTTGCTGGCCGTTATCAAAAATTTTCACTTTTGCAATCGGACTCGCTTCAAGCCTTATTTCCATTGTATTCACACTGTATGTTCCGGGACCCGGTTTTGTAATTTTAATTTGTCCAGCCGCGCTTCCTCCACCCGCTAAAACTTCCACTGTTTTCGTCCCTTTAATTACATCGTTCCCTTGTTCTTTAACGGTCAAAGTTTGGCTTCCTTTTGCCGCAAAACTCAATCCCAGATCAAAAGTTTTTACGCCTTGGTCGCTTGTTTTAAAAGTATATGGACCGGGTATTTTTGCATTAGGATCGGCAGACGAAAAAACAACCGTCCCCGAGTAAGACGACACGGTATTTCCATTTAGGTCCGTTGCCCTTACCTTGAAACTTATTGATTCGTTTACATTTGCCGTTGCGGGAATATTTTCAATTACAAGTTTTGCCGCCGACACCGAGGCTTGTGCGAGCAAAATAGTTTCAGGATCTCCGCCGACCGATTTATAAATATACGGCGCAGAGAAAAAAGTTATTTTGGGTTTTGTATTTAAAATTTCTCCGGTGCTTTCGTCGGTTGCTTTAAAAACAGAACTGCCGGGCTGTCTGGATGAAACCAAAAATGAAACCAAACCGTTTTCGTTTGTTTCGGATTGTTTGGCGAAAATCACATCGGTTTCTCTCGAAGAATTCAATTTTATTTCATGGAATTGCAGAGGATTTCCAAAATCGTCGGTCGCGCGCACATTGATTTGCGCGTAATCAACGCCGTTTGCCGCAACAGAAGATTTATTGGCATAGACTCCGGAATTGGAAACGCTCAAATCTCCGGGATAGACTTGGAAACTTGAACTCGCATTTAATTGATTCGCAAAAATATCATAAACTCCGGCTATTCGCGTTTGCGCCGCCGGAACATCAATACTTGCATTTCCTTGCTTATCGGAGACGGCAACCAAATTAAATTGAGTCCCATCCGGTTTTTTAACCGAAAAATTAACTTGAGAACCGGCCAGCACTCCTCCCGCTTTTAAAACCGTCCCGAAATTCGCAATGGTATCAAGACCGGAAATGTTTATTTCCGGAAAAGCCGCATATGCGGTTTGCGCCGAAATAAAGATCCCTATAAATATTGCTACCGAAATCGCAAAGATTTTTTTCATAGATTTCATAAATTTAATCTTAATATGATACTCTTTTGGTGGTAAACTGTCAATGTGATTGCCATGAAACAACTACAAATTCTGCGGGGAAAAATAGAAGAAGTTGATAGCGATATAATTCAACTTTTAGCTGAACGCTTCAAAACAACAAAACAAATTCAAAATCTGAAAATAGATTTTGGTCTACCTTTACTTCAAAAAAAACGTGAAAAATATTTACTTCAAAAATATTTAAAACTCGCTAAAGGAAAAAAACTCAATTTAATCTTAATAAGGAAGCTCTTTAATTTGATCTTCTCTTATTCAAGGAAAACTGGTATAATAAAAAGATGGAAGAAAACTCAAAAGAACCGGTAAAGATTACAATCATTTTGCCGACCAACGCATATTTCATGTCAGGCATACGCGATTTTACGCTGTCCATGATACGAAACATGACTCATTTTTCCGAACAATGGGCATATCGTTTTCAGTCGGTTGTGGATGAACTTTGCAATAACGCCATTGAATTCGGTTCGGCGCCGGGCAAAGAAATTACAGTAACTTTTATAAATCATCCCGACGAAAGTATTGAAATCACGGTTGAGGATACGGGAACAGGAAAATCAAAAGTGACTGCAGAAAATTTAAAAAAACTTGTTGCGGAGAGGAGCCAGCCAAGCTATTCTTTTAAAGACATACGCGGACGCGGACTCGCAAAAATCGTAGCGGCATGGACGGACGAACTGGAATTCATAGACAGGAAAGAAGGCGGAATAAAAGCCCGCATTAAAAAATATTTAAACCAACCTTTTCAGCCGGTTTCCGGCAGTGTTCAATCGGATCCAACCCATGTAGTCTTAACAATTTAATCTTATGGCTCAAATAATTATCACTATAGAAGATATTCCCGCCGCGACAGCCGACAAAAAACTGAAACTCGTTAAATTCGCCGGTCAGCTGGACGAAAGCAACGTGGACGAAAAAGCCAAAGGAATTTATGACTTAATAAACGCGACCCCGCAGGGGCTTTTCTTGATTTTTGATTTTGAAAAACTGGAATATATGAATTCCAAATCAATAGGATATTTAACGGACTGGTATACAAAGTTAAGCGAAAAAAAGGGGGGAATTGTGATAGCGAATGCTAGGGCGAATATATTGGATATTTTGCAAGTCGTCGGACTTACGCAACTTATTAAATGCGTACCGACAATTGAAGAGGCGAAGGCTTCCATAAATTAATATATAACGCATCTATCATATGCCTCAATGGATGCCTCTAGCCGCCAGCACCGCTCTTTCCGTTATTCCGGTAGTCATCTGGCTTATATTTTTAAGCAAAGAAGGAGGGGATAGAAAATCCATTTACATCAAAACATTTTTAATAGGCACTTTTTCCGTAGTCCCTCCTTTTATTTTGATGTTTTTGTTCAGCTGGAAACCGGAATTGGATATTTATTCGCTTATAAATAAAACCGTAGAACAGGCCGTGTTAAACGCCGTAATTACAAATGTGGTTGTCGCGGTAATAGAAGAATTGGGAAAGAATATGATTGTTCGCTTCGTGGATAAACGGCATCCTGAATTTTTGCAAACAATCGGTTCCGCTTTAAAACTAAGCATTTGCGCCGCCCTCGGTTTTTCTTTCGCTGAAAATATTTTTTATTTTTACAACATTTGGACAAGCCCGATGTACGGAACTGCCGATCTTTTCTCAAGCTTTATATTCAGATCGTTATTCACAATGTTCATGCATATAGCGGCTTCAAGCATATTCGGCTATTACTTCGGACTCGGAAAATTCGCGGGAGATATTTCGGAGCTTGCGCGCTATAAAGGCGAATCAATATGGTTCACGCGTTTAATCGGGAAATTAACCGGCAGAATGCCGTTCCAAGTCATTCGTGAAAATAAAAATCTTGAAGGCTTATTTTTGGCAATCAGCATACACGCAACGTTTAACGCTTTGCTCACGCTGGAATACAAAATGATACCGATTATAATAGTGGTTCTAAGCGGCACATACATTGCCTACTTATTTAAAAGAAAATCCGGCAACCTGCTCTTAAGCGTTTTAAAGCGTCGCGGTTCAACTTTGGCCGCCTCTGACGAAGATGTTGTTATGGAATTTATAGGAATGGCTATGAATGAAGGCAAACTTGAGGAAGTTGTGCAAATTTGCGACCGCTTGCTTATACGCGATCCGGACAATAATGTTGTGAAACTTTTTAAAGCGCAGGCTCGCGATAAATTAAAACTGAAACAATTTTACGATTCTTTAAAAGGTGTTTTTTCTAAAACGAAAGTTTCTGCGGCGCCGGAGGAAATTAAAACGCCTACCTCCGCCTTAACTCCGGCAGGAAAATCTTTGAGCAATGCCGACGAAAAAATCGTACTGGAAGTTATGGATATGTGGTACAAAGCCGGTAATTACAAACAAACTCTGGAAATCGCGAATAGGCTTCTTTCTCTCAATCCGAAGAGCGAAGGCGCGAAAGTACTTATGGAAAAAGCGATAGATAAAACGAAATTGGAGCGGGTGTTTGAGTCGCTGGGGAGATTGTTTGGGGATTGAATTATTTTAGATCAAAATTTCTGATTATAAGATTTTTTAGGTTTTTCAAAATTATACCGTCAAGCACCCCAACATATTTTTTGACCCGATTTTTATCAAACGTAGAAATGTGTTGAGTCTTTAATATCGAATCAGTGAAGAGATTATTACTTATGTCTTTTTTAACTAAAATATCATCGGTTGCAACAACATTGTTTGTATTAGCCGTAAAAGGCACGCATGAAATTAAATTAGACCTACTAATTAAATCATTTGAAGAAATAAGAACAGCTGGTCGTATTTTTTTAAATTCATGCCCACTCGATGGATCAAATTCTACGAAATAAATATGGCCATGTTGTAATTTCATGCACTAATCGGGTAAAGACATATAATATTCGTATTCTT
>JBBUCQ010000060.1:0-2145 GCA_038057715.1 Patescibacteria group bacterium
TTTGCCGAGCGACTTCACGCGCAAAATTCTTTTTAAAAACATTTCCGTACCGGCAAAAGGAAGTACGACGGTTGAATATGAAACTGTTTTTAAAGGCGACAGCGCATCGTCAGACAAAATAAAAATAGTTTTTTCAAATAAATTTGAAGACAAGGATTCTGCTGTTAATGCGGCTTTGAAATCCGATAATTTGCCGGATATTTCCGTTACAAAAGAAGGAAATCCGACAGGACAAGTGCGTTATTATTACACTCTCGGTGCGGATAAGAACGGGATTGTACAATTTGGAACTGCAATGTCGTCGCCGCCGGAACCGGAAACCGCCGAATCGTTTGAGAAAAAAACAGGATTGAAAAAAAGTTCTGTCGGAGAGGAAGAAGTGGAGGAATTAGATATGGACGCATTAAATGAAGACGAGGATGTTTTTCCGCCTCCCGCTTCCGCGCAAAAACAATTGGACGAATTAACTTCAAAAGATTCCGACAATGACGGAATTCAGGATGTTATTGATGATATGGAGCTCGTTGCCGGTAAGAAATTGGACGCAATTGCCGGTGTTGTGGGGGGCGCAATCAATAAATTAACGTGCGATGCGGGCTGCATTGCTTTGCCTGTGAATGCCGCGTTTCTTGCCCCGGGATTCTGGAGCATACTTGGCACGCCTGACGGATACGACATCGGAACGCCTGTTTTTGGCTGGGGCGCGCCAACTTTAGTAACGACTTATCCGCCGATGCCGGCTCTCTCAACGCTCGGTGGAAGAATTTATGTTTCGCCGACGCTTACCGGCGGAGTCGGTTTTGCTGTTTGTTTGGGTTCATTTTTTACGGCGAAAAATTGCTATGCGTTCGGCGTGAATCCGCTTGATGCGATGGCGCCCGGAGTTTGCGACTCCATAAACGGAGGAATTTCCGGAGCTTTGGCAAAAGCGAATGATGCGATTGCGAAAGTAAATGAAGGAATGACTGTGACTTTAAGCGGAAAGGGCGCGTCGGTTGGCGCCGGCGCGCGCGAATCGGAAGGAAGCGGAATGGTGAATTATTCTCTCGGCAGTTACGAAACGCCTACCAATAAATCGGTAAATGTAAGAATTCCCGGTTTCCCGAGTTTGATAAATGATTGGTATACGGCGCAGATGGAAGAGATTGCGGACAAGGCGCTTGCGATTCCCGATATTTATTTAATTTATCCGAGCGGTGATTCTATTCTGGGAGCGTTTCAAGCAACAGAATCTTTTAGCCGCACAGGGAATTTCATGACGAATTTATTGTCGTATTTAAACAGTATTCCTTTAATTGATATTCAAACACAGGAAGTTTTATTTAAAGTGCCTGCGTTGACGCGAAAAGAAATTGAGATGGCGAAAGCTGACGCAAAACAGTGGGTTGAAGATGAAAAATTGGAGTTGGATCGTTTTATGGCGACGATGGCTTGTTTTGGAATTCCGCAAGCTGTAGGCGCCGTGACCGGTTTGGAAGTCGGGACTGACACTCCTCCGGTTTCCGCAATAGGAAATCCCGAACTTTGCAAATTTGTGAGCCTTGAAATGAATAAGTTGATAAAGAGCGTGACGGACAATATGAAAGCGCTGGACGAATGGATTTTATTTCCGAAAAAAATTCTGCAGTTCCGCAATGTTGAGGCTTTTTATCTGAATCAAATCATTGATTATCTTGATACAATTATCAAATTTTCCGGCGGTTGGGCGAAAAAAAATACTGCGATTGTAAAACAGTGGAGACGCGCCGTTAGACAGATAAAAGATGTCATAGAAAACTGGAAGGCGATGTTGGATCTCATGATTGAATACAACGAATCGTGCGATAAATGCAAAACGGAGCGGTATAGTTTGAAAGATTTAATTTTAAAATTATTTATAGGAATTCCGTCTCCGCCGGTTATTCCAATTCCGAAATTGCCGGATATTATTATTGATGTTTCAAAAATTCAGGCTGGAGCAAGGATTCAGTGGCCGGATGTTAAATTTAAGCCGGAGCGCATTACGATTCCGCGCCTTCCGAGAATTCGTCTTGGCATAGATTTGACGATTCCGTTGTTTAAATTGATGATACCTGCGCTTCCTGTTATTCCTTCTCCGCCCGAACTTCCTCAGCTCCCATCTTTGCCGCCGCTTAATCTTCCGCA
>JBBUCQ010000061.1:0-1619 GCA_038057715.1 Patescibacteria group bacterium
CAGGATCCGGAGTTTAAGAAATAGAAGTCATGTACGTACACGATCTTTTGACAAAAATAAATAAATCGTTTAGAATAACGTCACAATCGGGTAAATGCGTTAGAGCGGTTATCAGCCGCGAGCAGGAAAAAGAAAATAGCGTTAAAAAGCGCTACGAGTAGAATTTCCAACCAAATGAAGCAAAACTTTGAGGTGGTACCGTCTGCCCCGTTCAGCGGGATGGACCCTCAAGAAAGCTTCTTTTTTAATTTAATTTTTATGCCGAAAAAACAACATTTCAAACCGGTTGACTCCAAAACTTCTCTTCCTAAACTCGAACACGAAATTCTGGAATTCTGGGAACGCGAGAAAATTTTTGAAGAATCGGTGACTCTACGAAAAGGCAAACCTAAATACGTATTTTTTGACGGACCGCCTTTTGCAAACGGCTTGCCCCATTACGGACACATTCTCGCAAACGCGCTTAAAGACGCCGTAACCCGCTATTGGACCATGCGCGGATATTACGTTCCGCGCGTTAACGGCTGGGATTGCCACGGGCTTCCGGTTGAATATGAAATTGAAAAAGAATTAAAAATTTCCGGACGCAAAGACATTGAGAAAATGGGAGTGGCAAAATTCAACACCGAATGCAGAAAAAGCGTTTTCCGATACACGGAAGAATGGGAAAAACTTTTGAAACGCATTGGAAGATGGGTTGATTTTGAACACAGCTACGCGACTCTTGATAACGATTACATGGAATCAATTTGGTGGGTTTTTAAAGAAATTTGGAAAAAAGGAATGGTTTATCAAGGCCATAAAAGTATGCATATTTGTCCGCGATGCGAAACTCCGCTTTCCAATTTTGAAGTTACTCAAGGGTATAAAGACGTAACCGATTTATCCGTTTATTTAAAATTTCGCTTGACCGACGGACAGCACAAAGACGCTTTTGTTTTGGCTTGGACAACGACTCCGTGGACTCTTCCGGGAAATATGTTTTTGGCTTTCAATCCGAAGATTGAATATGTTTTAGTTGAAAGCGAAGGGGGAAAATTTATCTTGGCGGAAGCGCGATTATCCGCTGTTTTTAAAGATCGCGAATACAAAGTTTTACAAAAAATTAAGGCAAAAGAACTTGAAGGCAGTCATTACGAACCTCTATTCCCGTATTTTAAAAATTGGGAGAACTGCTATCGCGTAGTTTTGGCTGATTTCGTAACGGTGGAAGACGGAACCGGTGTTGTGCATATTGCTCCCGCATTCGGAGAAGACGATTTGGCGCTCGGTACGCGCGAAAAAATCACTCCTATTTGCCATGTAAAATTGGACGGAACATTTATTCCGGAAGTAACGGATTTCGCAGGAAAATTTTCAAAAGGACAGGATGTAAATATCAAAGATTATTTGCAAAACAAAGGCAAACTTTTTCATTTTGAAAATTACCGCCACAGCTACCCGCATTGCTGGAGATGCGACACTCCGCTTTTAAATTACACGACAAAAGCGTGGTTTATACGCGTTACCGATATAAAAGATAAATTATTGAAAAATAATAAAAAGATTCATTGGGTGCCGAATCATATTCAAGAAGGCAGGTTCGGAAAATGGCTTGAGGGAGCGCGGGATTGGAATAT
>JBBUCQ010000062.1:0-1620 GCA_038057715.1 Patescibacteria group bacterium
TCGGTCTAAGGCGCATGCATGGGGTGCATGAGATCCCGGGTTCAAATCCCGGCACTCCGACCATGAGAACTAAGACTTCGGAAATCTATCCATTATATGAAAGCAGGGAGAACCTGTTTCTTGTGTTCCCGATATATAACCCCCTTTTTCCAGCTTAGCCAGTAATTCAGCCAGAAAATTCTTTTCCGTAGCCGTCATTCCCCCGTGAGATATATCAAATGTACACCCATATTCATGCGTCGATGTTTTAGATACATTTCGAGCCCCGTTTTTCAAAAGAGTCTGTAGCCACTCTTCGGTTCTAAGTAGACTGACAACCTTCAGCTTCTTCTTAAATTTATTAAAAAATTGTTCCGCCAGAAATTCTAATAATTTTTTAGTATGAGGATATAAACTTTTTAACAATTCTGCCTTCGGATATTTTATTCCTCCCGATTCACCTATTTGTTCAAGATAATAGTGGGGATTATTATCTTTTATTCCCTGAAGCTTGCCTGCTTTAAAAAAAGCTTGAATATTTGTTTCCGTAACTTTGGGTAATTCTAACTCCTTTACGCGTTTATCTTCTTCCTTCTTTTGAATCTTTCTTATTCTATTGGGCGGATCTATATACAGATCTTTATCGCCCAACTTGAGTTTAATTTGTAAACTTTTTTTAAAATCACCATTTGCAGCCTTTTTGGGTTTTTCGGGCTTTGCCTTTTGCTCTGAAGGTACTTCCGTAGCCTTTTTGGGTTCTTCGGGCTTTGCCTTTTGCTTTGCAGGTATTTCGCACTTTTTTAAAAATTGCTCCGACTGTTCAGTCGCTACAACGTCCGGCAATCCAAGTCTAAAAAATTGCTGTTCAGCTTTATCTCTTTTAAATAATATAAAAACACTATATCTATCCACCCCGACTCCTATCGTGTCTGAATGTGATGGGGTTCTTACGGAAAGACCATTAATGTAACCGGTAATTCTACTTATTGCCGATTTTACACCTTCCGGGTTTAATAATTTTTGAGCGCCAATTTGTTGTGCATTAATACTGCTGGCTTTTTCTATAGCTTTTTTCAGATCCACACCAACCTCCTTTAAAGAAACCATTTTAACTTGTTCTCCCTGTAATTCGGGAAACTGCGGAATAGAAAGAGAGGTCTCGTACTCACCTTTTGCTGTTTTTAGCAAATCTTGTGCGGCGGCATAGGATTGAACCAAGCGTTCATTATAGTTGCTATGTTTGGTTTTTACTTCCTCCGAGGATGCGCCAGTATATTTTTGGATAAAATCACTAGCATTCTTCGGGTCGTCAAAAGATAAATTTATATCTCCGAATTTTTGTACAAAAAACGGGGTATATTTCCCGCACAAAAACGCCAAGCAAAGCTTTACCGCATTCTTAGGATCATATGTTTGTCCGGGGGTTAATTTTAATTGTCCTAGTGCTTTTTTTCCTACATCGTCCATCAACACATGAAACATAGAATATGAAAACACGCCCTTGCCGCTTTCGTATCTATGAAATGCAGTTGTACCAAGCTTATTAACGTCTCCGGATTCAGCACAAGCAATTGCATAAAAACCTGCTAGCAATGTCTTTATCCCAATCTTCTTTATTAAGAATTGCACCCTTCTGCCATA
>JBBUCQ010000063.1:0-5376 GCA_038057715.1 Patescibacteria group bacterium
ATCAGTACAATAACCAGTAAAATTATCACTGTTTTTTTATTTAGAAATTGATTCATTATAAATTTATTAAAATGCCGTAACAATTGCATCTTAGAATGCAATTGTTACTCCATCTTTCACATTCAAAACCGTCCCGGAATTCCTCTCCAATTTTATCGTACGATTCGCTTCTTTTGAATAGTAGTAATCAACAGGACCCGTGCCGATTCCGATCGCATCGGTGCTGATGAGTTTTTTATCGGGGAAAACACCTTTTATATCGCCCCACCCCCCTGCAATTAAAATATTTTCAAGTAAAGTAGAAATGCGTGTTTCAAGAGGGATTACCGGCTGAGGCGGTTCCGGCGGTTTTCCTGTAAATTGATATGAAAGCTCAATTTGTTCCAATTGTTTTTTGAAAAATTCACCCGTCGCCGCATCTCCGTATTCGCCATGCATCATAAGAAAACCTTTTTCCGGAAGATAAACCGCCAAATCCAAAATTTCTTGTTCCGGAATTTTTATTTTCATTACGTTTTTGCCGGATAAAGTTGTTTGTACGAAAGTCGGTTTCAGAGGTTTGTAGCTTTCATTATAAATATTTTGAAGTTTTGAAAAATATTGAACAGCTGTTAATTTTTCCGTATTTTCAGCCAACGAAATTGAAAGTTGAGCTGACTTCGGCCAGATTCGCGCGAAAAAAGCTTGATAAATTCCGACAACGGGGTCGCGCTTCCAAATCACGCTGTTTTTAGTGCCTTTGAAAATTTCCCAGTCTGCCGGATGTTTAAGTTTCCAGAAATTTTCTTTATATTCCGTCCATACCCAATTTTGCGTTATATCATACGGTTTTGTGTCTTTTTTTACCGTCAGCAGGCGGAAAATAATTTCAGCCAACTCCGCGCGCGTCAGTTTTTTCGCGGGATTAACATTTCCCGCATCATCCGGCTCAATCAGATTAAAGTTTTTCGCGTATTGCATTTGGGGCCCGTACCATTGTTTTGAGTCCAGTCCGTCATAAATCAATTCTTCAACCGGTAATTTTTTCGTTGAAATTTCAAAAAATGAAAGAGCCATGGCGATTGATTCCGGCAGATTTACGGTTGCGTTCGGGCGGAAAGTTTTGTCTTCGTAACCTTTTAATTTGCCTAAGCTGACGCCTTTTTGGATTATGGGCAAAAACCATGATTCTTCCGGAACGTCGGAGAATGGGAGTTTTGCGGCTGTTTTTCCCGCTGTAATTCCGGCGGCTTTTAAAATTATCGCGGCGGCTTCCGCGCGGCTTATTTCTTTATCGGGCTTAAAAGTTCCATCGCCGTATCCGCTTACGGTTCCAGCGTCCTTTAAAAACTGAATCGCTTTTGCGTTTTTATGGGTATCGGGGACGTCGGGAAAATTGGCGGCTAGCGCCTGCGGCGTCATTAAAACCAAGAATAAAAAAACTCCCGTTAGAAATTTTCCGGCCGTTTTTAATTCCAATCGCATATTTTTATTCTACCAGATTTTTAAAAAAGAGACGCAATCGGTTTTGCCCAAAAGAAAAAACTGATAAAGACAGCGATAACGGCAACAGCGATTACAATTAGAATTTTAATGGAAGTTTTATCCATAGTTATATTTTATTTAAAATAAATTCTTTAATTTTAAGCGAAGCACCTAGCGCTCTTTTTGCTTCAGACGGGGTGAAATCAGGATTATCGCTTGGATAACGTGTTTCTATATAAAATCTTGTAAGATAAAAAGTGTCTTCTTTTAATATTTCAAATGACGGTTCAATTCTAGCACAAAGTTCCAAGAGATATCTAAGCTGGTGCACTTTTTCAAATTTTTGTTCTTTAAAAATAAGATAGCCTTTCAAATATTTCTCGGCGGATTGTTGAGCATGAAAACAAATTTGGTTCGGCGGACCGTTTTCCGCCAGCACTAGTTGGGCTACTGTGATATCTTCTTCCGCGCGCTTCGCCCATTCCATAAATTTTAATTTACTGTTTTTATCCATATGCATTAATTCGCGGAATACAGAACTTTTCCTTTGTCAAAAATATTAAGTATGAAAAAATCGTTTAATTCAAAACGTTTCTGTACTTCTTCCGGCGTATAAACCAATGTATCCACCGGCAAGCCGCATCCCCATAAAAGGTTTTCTATTATTTGACCGCGTTCTATTCTCGTTTCGCTGGTTTTTTTAACTACGAAAAGATCTATATCGCTATCTCTATTCGGATGTCCCCACGCATAAGATCCAAATAAAATAATTTTTTCCGGTTTAAATTCAACGACTATTTTGTTTATTACAAAAGGCAATTTTTGATTTACAATAGTTTTATCCATATCGTTTTCAATATACCACCTCTCCCGGCGTATATGTATCTAAATTTTCTTTGCCGATCATACGTTTAATTTCTTCTACGACTTTTTCAAACGGCACAATTTCTTGAGTGCCTTTTTGCATGTTGCGGACAATTGCGGTTTCATCTCGCACTTCGGTTGTTCCCATGATAATTGTGTAAGGAACTTTAAATCGGTCAGCCATTCCGAGCTGGGCCTTTATTGAGCCTTTTCCGAGAGCGCCGAGAGTTTTTATACCGGCTTCTCTTAATTTTTCAATTAAAGGCAAACATTTTTTCTTCGCTTCAAATCCGAGTTGGGCAACAAAGACGTGCAGATCGTCTTTCATCGGAACTTTTATCCCTTCGCGTTTCATATTATCAACAATGCGTTCAATTCCGGATGCAAAACCTACGGCCGGGGCCGGATGTCCGCCTAAAAGTTCTACGAGACTGTCATAATGTCCGCCTCCGCAAATGGCGTTTTGAGCGCCTGTTTCGCGATCCCAAAATTCAAAAACCGTTTTTGTATAATAATCCAAACCTCTAACCAGCGATTGATTTTCAACGTATTCAATTTTTAAATCGCGCAAAAATTCCAAAAGCTGTTCATGAAATTCTTTGCAATCTTTGCATAAATAATCTTTCATTTTTGGCGCTAATTTAGCCAAAATCGCGCAGTCTTCCATTTTACAATCCAGCAGGCGTAACGGATTTTTTTCAACCCTGACTTTGCAGTCCTCGCATAAACTCCGCTCTTTACCTATATAAAAATTCTTTAAATCTTCCAAAAATCGCGGACGACATTCGGGGACTGCGCATCCGATTGAATTTATTTGAAGTCTGAATAAATCGGCGACTCCAAGATCTTCGTGAATTTTGTTCGCCATATAAATCAATTGAGCGTCCAGGGCAGGATCGGCTTCGCCTATCACCTCAAAACCATATTGCCAAAATTGGCGGAAACGTCCTTTTTGCGGCCTGTCGTAGCGGAAATGAGGTTCAATATAATAGAGCTCAACCGGTTGCGGCCATGTGTGCATGTTGTGTTCAATGTATGCGCGGCAAACTCCGGCGGTACCTTCGGGCTTTAGTGTAAGTGAGCGACCTTTTCTATCGGGAAAAGTATACATTTCTTTATTAACAATATCCGTATTGTCTCCGATTGAGCGCTGAAAAAGTCCCGTAAATTCAAAAATCGGCGTTGAAATTCTCTTAAAACCGTTTTGGCGTGCGCGGTGGCGAACGACTTTTTTAATGTAAGTGAAATACTCCTGCGTTCCGGGCAAAATATCGTGAACGCCTTTTGGTTTTTGAAATTTATCCATACGAATATGTATTATAGCAGGTTTCTAATGTAAAACAAGGTTAGGGTCTGCAATGATCGATTGCCATTTTTTGTATTTTTTTGGATTTTGGCGATATTTAAAATATCCGACTGCGGCGATCATCGCCGCATTGTCTGTGCAGAGAGAAATATTTTCGCAAAATTTCAGGCGAATTTCCGGCGGTAAAAGTTTTTTTGTCCATTCGCGGAGACGACTATTTGCAGAAACTCCGCCTGCAAGATGGGCTTCCTTGGCTTTGAATTTTATAGCGGCATTTACGAGTTTAGTTGCGAGAACTTCGCAAACGGCTTCTTGGAAAGAGGCGGCGATGTCGGCTTGTAGCTTGTAGCTTACAGCTTGTAGGTGCGGCGTTTTATGTAGTTTTTTCATTAAATATAAAACTGCGGTTTTTAAGCCGGAGAAACTAAAATCCCAGTCCGTAACCCATGCGCGGGGAAGGGGATATTTATTCGGATCGCCTTTTAGTGCGGCTTTTTGAATTTCCGGACCGCCGGGGTATCCAAGTCCAATTAATCGCGCGACTTTATCAAAGGCTTCGCCTGCCGCATCGTCCAAAGTCGAGCCGAGAACTTTATAATTGCAGTGACTGCGTAAAAGAACCAAATCATTATGTCCGCCGGAAACGGTT
This sequence comes from Patescibacteria group bacterium, assembly GCA_038057715.1. GTDB lineage: Bacteria > Patescibacteriota > Gracilibacteria > UBA1369 > UM-FILTER-53-11 > JBBUCQ01. The sequence goes on from JBBUCQ010000063.1 coordinate 4,284, forward strand.
AAAGTTACAATTGGAAATTTAGGCGCGATTGTTTGCGACAGCCAATTCGCATAGATATGTCCTTCAACGTGATTAACCGGAATCAGCGGTTTTTTGTGAACAAGCGCAAGAGCCATTGCCGCGTTTACTCCGATTAAAAGTGAGCTTAAAAGTCCGGGGCCGGCTGTAACGGCAATCGCATCAATTTCGCTAAGTGTAGTTTTTGCCTTTCTTAAAGCCTCCGCAATCACCGGTACAATTTTCACAACATGCTCGCGTGCCGCGACTTCCGGCACAACTCCGCCTGTTTTCGCGTGGAGTTTTATTTGCGATGCAATAACATTTGATAAAATCTGCGTGCCGTCTTTTACTACAGCCGCCGCGGTTTCATCGCAAGAAGTTTCAATGCCTAAAATCAGCATATTTTTAGTATACTCTGTCAGCTTTTTAGCCCGCAAATTACTAGAATTGCATGTTTCCAAATTTCACGCTCCTCACATATTTGCCGATTTTTGCGAATTCATCGGGGAAAATAATTGTATCTCTTTGCATAATCTCTTCAACCTCTTTGCATGGGGGGTCCAACTTTGATAAGTAATTTTCTTTAAATGCCTCTATACCCGCTGATTCCTTGAGTTCTTTGAGACTTGCACTTCGGATGATGGTTTCATCCGCGAGCCCCGCCGCTTTTGCAAGACCAAACGCGGCATCGGTGCAGTTTGTTTTCGACTGTCCAGCTAAAGAGTAAGCCTTTCCTTTAAAATCCTTGTCGAACTTGATTACTGCATTTTCCCGTTGGATTTCAGGTACTTTTACATGTTGAATATTAACTGTGTAGCCGCGCATTTCTTTTTGCAAATCCGCCAATGGCTTATCTCTCGTACATCCCGTCGGTCTGCATCCCATTGCCATCCATTTCCAATCCACTTCCCCTTCCACTTTCCCGTAATAAACAACTTCAACATGCCAGTGTAAGCCTATTTTGTTTCCTTTAAGTTTACCGGCTTCAGCGATTAAATCATCCATCCCGGAGGGGGTTTTATCGCGTTCAAAAAGAAATATATAAATATCGTCAGGTCCGTTAGGGAGACCATCGAGCGTTTCCAGTATTTTT
>JBBUCQ010000064.1:0-8352 GCA_038057715.1 Patescibacteria group bacterium
GCTGATTTCTTCATCTTTTCGGCAAATTTATCAACGCGTCCAGCAGTATCAACCAATTTCTGCTGACCCGTATAAAAAGGGTGGCATTTTGAACAAAGTTCTGTTTTCATTGATTCTTTTGTAGATCCCGCGATTATGACATTTCCGCATGAACAACGGATTTCTACTGATTCAAAATATTTCGGATGGATGCCTGTTTTCATAAAATTAAAAGTTTAAAGTTATTTTTTTGGCTTGGGTAGAAATTTCAATATGGTGTCCAGTGTATCTGTAAATGCCTTCCATTTAGGCACGCGGCGTTTACTATAAGAGAAAATGAAAAATATTGCAAGGATAAAAATTACGAATAAAATCATAATAAAAATCCACGGTACATAAGGAGGAGCGACCAAAACCGTGAATGTTTTCAAAGATTGTTCCAGTTTGTCATCGGTGACGGTTACGGCAATTTTGTGAAAGCCCGGTTTTTTAAAAGATATTTCTAATTTTTCGCCGGTTTCTATTTGATCTGCGGTTTCCGCGTCATCTATCTTCCACAAAGTTGTTATTTTGCCGCCTTCCGGATCAACCGTTTTTGTCGTTTCAAATTCCACAATTTCATTCGGAGCCATTATTTTTTGAGAACTGAATTGGCCGGTGGTGATCACGATAACGGGCGGAAGATTTGTGTCGTTTACATCAAGTTTTTTTGGCACGCCGTCATTGTCGGCGTCGGTATCCTCCGCGTCCGGAATTCCATCTTTATCAAAATCACGACCTCGCTTTGGATCCAGCGGCCAGCCGTCTTCTTTGTCATTTATATTGTCGCCGTCGGTATCCGGTTTAAGCGGATTAGAACCTATTTTTATTTCGTCAGAGTCAGAAACGCCATCTCCGTCATCATCGGTATCTTCGTTGTCCCCGATGCCGTCTTTATCGGTATCAACAGTTTCATTCGCGTTTAAAGGCAGTGCATCTTCCGTATCTTTTACTCCGTCATTATCATCGTCTTCATCTTTATTATTCCCGATTTGATCGCCGTCGGAGTCAAGCTGTTCTTTTTTATCTAAAGGAAAAGCGTCTTCTTCATCTTTTACGCCGTCGTTATCGTCGTCCGGATCATCTTTATTTGCTATTCCGTCGCGGTCGGTATCCGCAAAAACGGTAATTTGTTTTTCCACTGTGTTATTGGCAGGATTATCCTGTTCTTTTTCAAAAGGAATAAGAATTATCCTTATATTGTGTTCGCCGGGGGAAGCTGTCCAATCAATAAAAACCGAATCGTCTTTGCCAGCTAAAACTGAAACAGGCTGGTCCTCTTTTATTTGACCGTTTTCATTTGAAAACTTTACTACTCCGCGTAAATCTTTACCGCTTGGATTTGTTACGTTTGCGTAAATGCGTATTGTTTTCCCTTCCAAAAACGAGCTCGTTGAAAAACTTACATTGCCGGCTGACAAAACGAGATCTTCGGTAAAAGCATAGGCGAAACAGGGGAGTAAGAAAAATGCTAAAAGTCCAGCGAGCCAGAAAAGTTTTTTCACGGGATAAGTATAGCAAAAAGTTTAAAGTTTTAAATCTAGAAATCTTACGGGTATATTTCGGTCAGCAGTGGTTTTTTGCAGACAATTTAAAAAACTCTTTATACTTTAATCCATCTCTAATGTTGCTACAGACGCACTAAAGGTTATTCCGTATTCGCTGTACCGACCATTGTCGGCAAAAAAATACTCAATATGCCGCCAACCGCTTTTACAGCAGTGCCACTTGTTTTCCCTTGCCAACTTTCTCTTCTTTCGCCGGCTTTAACGGCTTTTTTTCGCGTTCCGCCGGCTGTTCTTCTTCAACAATATTTCTTACGAGGGAAACTGAAGTTACTTTATCGTTGCCGGCTTTATCAACTCTCATTAAATAAACGCCTTGGGTTGCGCGACCCTGGGAAGGGATGTCTCCTAGGCTGATTCGTATTGTCTGACCAAGTTTTGAAATCATTATCAGGTCAGCGTTGTCTTTCCCCGTGAAAATTTTCGCTCCGATTATTTTTCCCGTTTTCGGAGTGATCTTAGCGGTTTTTGTGCCGGATCCGCCGCGGCCTTGCAGTCTATAGTTTGAAATTTTTGTGCATTTCCCAAGTCCGTTTTCCATAACTATCAACGCTTCCGCTTCCGCGGGATTTTTTATAACATTCATGTCAACGCAAATGTCTTTTCCTTTGAGCCTGATACCTCGTACTCCCATGCTTGCTCGTCCCATAGGGCGCGCTTCTTCCTGGTTAAAACGAATGGATTTACCTTCGCTTGTAGCTATAAATACTTCATCGCCTTTGTTGGTTTCGGCAACCCATTCTAGAGAATCGTCCGGACGGAGCTTAATCGCTATCAAACCGCTTCTTCTGACATTTTCAAAGTCGGCAACCGGAGTTTTTTTGACGGTGCCTTTTCGCGTTGCCATGAATAAAAATTCGCCCGTGAATTTTTCCGTAATATTCAGCATTGCGCTAACAATTTCACCTTCCTGCAATTGAAGCAGATTTACGATGGCTTGTCCTTTTGAAACGCGGGAAGCTTGCGGAATTTCGTAAACAGGGAGTTTAAATACACGTCCTCTATTCGTGAAAAATAAAATTTCTTCGTGGTTTTTTGTATGGCAAATTATCTTTATTTCGTCTTCTTCCTTTGTTGTCATGCCCATTACGCCTTTGCCGCCTCTATGTTGCGTGCGGAATGTATTTGGAGGCATGCGCTTTATGTAATTTTCCAGCGTCAGAGCAACAACCATCGGTTCATTAGGAATCGTGTCTTTTGCGGAAATGTCGCTGACTCCGTGAGCTACGATTTTCGTTTTTCTTTCATCTCCGTATTTCGTTTTAATTTCAGCCAATTCCTCTTTCATTATTTTTAAAACTTTTTTCGGATCCTTTAGTATTCCTTCCAAATTATCAATCAACCCGAGTTTTTCCTTTAGTTCATCTATTATTTTTTTGTGTTCCAAACCAGCAAGAGTCTGTAAGCGCATTTCCAAAATCGCTTGCGCTTGCAAATCGCTCAACTTGAATTTCTTCATCAATGCGTCGTGAGCTTCTTCTTTTGTCGGTGATTTTTTAATCGTTTCAATTACCGCATCAATGTGGTCAAGCGCCTTTTTAAGACCTTCCAAAATATGCGCCCTGGCTAGGGCAACTTTTAATTCGTATTGCGTGCGCCTCGTAATCGTTATTTTTCTATGAGCGATGAAATATTCAAGGACCTGTTTCAGGTTCAACAAACGCGGCTGAATGCCATCAACAAGCGCAATCATGTTCATGTTGAAAGTCGTCTGCAAATCAGTCATTTTAAAGAGCTGATTCAAGATTTTTTTCGGATACGCGTCTTTTTTAAGTTCAATCATAACTTCAATTCCTTCGCGGTTTGACTGGTCGCGGATATCGGAAATGCCGACGATTTTCTTTTCGCGAACGAGGTCTGCCATTTTTGCGACAAGCGTAGATTTATTAACTTGGTATGGAATTTCGGTGACAACAATGTCAAAACGACCGGTTTTGCGTTCTACAATGTCAGCTTTTGCGCGCATCACGATCCCGCCTCTGCCATTTATGTACATTGCTTTTATTGCATTTTTGTCGTAAATAATGCCGCTTGTCGGGAAATCGGGACCTTTTATAAATTCCATCAAATCTTCAATTGTGGCTTCGGGATTATCGGCAAGATGAATAACAGCATCCACCACTTCGCCTAAATTATGAGGAGGGATTGATGTTGCCATTCCTACCGCGATTCCGGATACGCCGTTTAAAAGAAGTTGTGGAATTTTTGCCGGCAGAACTTCCGGCTCTTTTCTTGTCGCGTCATAATTGTCGCGGAAATTTACTGTTTCTTTTTCAATGTCAGAGAGCATTTCTTCCGCGATTTTCTGCATTTTTGCTTCCGTATAACGCATTGCCGCCGCGGAATCTCCGTCTATTGAGCCGAAATTTCCTTGTCCGTTTATAAGCTGATATCTCATCGCGAAATCTTGCGCCATTCTTACCATTGAATCGTAAACTGCAACGTCGCCGTGAGGATGATATTTACCCAAAACATCACCGACTACAGCCGCGGATTTTCTGAATTTTGCGCCGGAATTTAAACCGAGTTCATGCATGGCGAAAAGAATTCTGCGATGGACGGGTTTTAGACCGTCTCTTACATCCGGAAGCGCGCGAGAAACGATTACGCTCATTGCGTAATCCAAGTAGCTTTCTTCCATTTCTTGGCTGATGTTGCGCAGAGGAAAATATTCGCCTCCTATGGTGGTTTCGGGAGTTGGGGGTATGGTAGGTGGGGTAGCGGCGATTTCAACTTTTTCTGAGATTTCTTGGCCCAGGCCACCCTCTCTGGCTTCGCCATTCACCTTGTCTTCAATTTTCGGCTCTTCTAATTTTGCTTTAGTTTCTTTAAGTTCCTCTTTGATTATTTTTTCCAGTTTTTCGGGCGCGGCTTTTGGCTGTTTCTTTATTTCAGTTTTTTTAAATTTCACTTCCGGTTTTTTCGCGGCTTTTTTGATCGGTGTTTTTTTAAATGAGACTTTCGCTTTTTTAACCGGTTTTTTTGAAATCTTGGTTTTACGTTTCATAGGATTAGGTTTTAAATGCCTAACAGAATTTATATCTTTTTGGTGGAAATTTCCACTGAATTTTATATTGTTGGTAGCTTATTTTTTATTAAGACTTGACAGATTCGGGAATATGTATATATTGTCAGACATATGAATTGTGCATCACGAACAGCACTGGAGGGATTGGAAAGTTTATCTATGCCGGGCGGAAGATTGTCTGATGAGAAGTTGCGTTATATTAGAGATGAAACGGATCGCCGAATTGCCGCGCTTGAATTAGGGCTTCCTCCGGATACCGGTTGGGGGCGTATAAGTCGCATAGCGGAAGCCGATAGCGTCGCGTCGCCGAAAAATTACAGATAGGCTATATGATTAAAAAACTGCATTCTACAGATGATTTCGGAAAAAGGTGCGATGTCTTTGGCGGACGTGTTCATAGCGCTCACACCGGGAGACAATTCGGTCCGGTTCATCCGCAAATGCGCTATTTCGCCGGTATTTTTCAGGGATTGCTGGATGAGGTTAAGCAAGAAAAATTGCTTGCTCCGAAACTCGCTTTTAATACCAAAGTAACTCCGATTGGTACTGATTATGAATTTGCGCGCGGACAAGGAATGTTGGATGGACGAATGCAGGATATAGATGGATTTTTGCGCACGCCCGAAGCTTCTGACGGTGTTGTTGTAAGCATAACCGGCGAAACCCATGCAAAAATAGCCGTTCTTATAATGAATGCTGATTGCGGAGTGGGAAAAATTCTTGCCCCGGACGGTTCCCTCGCAGTAATGCATTGCGGGCTTGATAATGTTGATAACAAGGATGGTTCTTCTATTGTTGTAAATGCGATTGAATATTTTAAGTCGCAAGGCATCGCTCCCGAAGACTTGCGTTTCCAAATTGGAGAAGCGGCAAGAGCGTGTTGTTATGGTTTTAATGATCCTGCTAAAGAGGGAGAAAATAGAGCGCGAAGCTCACGACTTATTCAAAGTTACGGCACGGATGTTTCTACGGTTGTGAAGAATCCTCCGCGAAAAGGCGGAATTGGAATTGACGTTCCTCTTATTGCCGCGAGACAGGCGGAAAAAATGGGAGTAAAAGACGTTAATGTTGAAGGAATTTGTACCAGTTGTTATGGGTTGAATAGTGTTTTTATGGAGGCTAAAGATCAATTTGGGCAATGGTTTTCAAATTTGAGGGAAGATTCCGCCGCGGTGAAATCAAGAGGTTACGGGTTACGGAATGCGGTTGTTGTGTATTGACTGAATGGCTTTAATAAGCCGTTTTCTGTGGATAAAAGTCTGTACGTACAGACTTGATGGATTTGAACTTCCAAAAAGAAGATTTTTCTGGTATAATTTATAGATTAATTTATGCCTGAAACTTTGGCAAAAAATGGGGTGGTAGAAACTAAAGCGGCTGATGCGGCAAAAACTGCTGTGCCTGCTGTATCCGCTGTATCTGCAAATGGTGCGAGCGCAAACGGAACTGTTCCTACAGGTTTGCCTCCGGATGGAGTTAAACCTGCGGAAACAAAACCGGCGGAGGCGAAACCCAAAGCAAAAAAATGGTTCTTGGATTCTTTGAAAGAACAATGGGAAGCGCATGTTGCGAAAAATAAAACGCAGGCTGAAGCGAGCAAAGCAGGGGAGGCGGCGGGAAAAACGATTCAAGCCGCGGTTGCGGACGATAAAATTTCAGCTCAAGAGCGCCAAGAAATTCTACAAGCTGAAAAAGTTTTCAATGAAGGTTTGGCGAGCATTCGCGATCTTATTGCGCCGTCTGCAATGGATATTGAATACGATAAAATAAAACTTTCAGGGATGTATGTGAAAAGCATGCATGTTTTTACATATCCGCGTTATTTGGATACGAACTGGATGAGTCCGATTGTGAATTTTGACGCGACAATGGATATCGCGCAGTTTATTTATCCGATAGATTCGGCGGCGATAATGAAGGTTTTACGAAGAAAAGTCGCGCAGATGCAGTCTTCAATTCGCATGGATACCGAAAAAGGAAATGTTCGCGATCCGGCGATTGAAACGGCTTTGCAGGATGCTGAACAGCTTCGCACCGAACTTCAGCGCGGACAAGAAAAATTTTTCCAATTTGCGATGTATATTACGATTTATGCGAAGAGCCGAAAGTCTCTGCAGAAACAATCAAAACATATAGAAAGTTTGCTCGGAGGAAAATTGATTTTGACGCGTGGAACGGAGCTTCAATGTGAGCAGGCGTTTAATTCAACTTTGCCGCTTTGCTTGGATGAATTGGATGTTGTCAGGAATATGAATACGTCTCCGCTTTCTTCAACTTTTCCATTTACGACGGCGAGTCTTACAAGCAATGACGGAATTTTGTACGGCTTAAACCGCCACAACGACAGTCTTATTATTTTTGATAGATTCTCGCTTGAAAACGCCAATTCAGTTGTATTCGCAAAATCAGGCGCCGGAAAGTCTTATGCCGTTAAATTGGAAGTTTTACGCAGTTTGATGTTCGGTACGGACGTTATAATTATTGATCCTGAAAATGAATATGAAAATTTAACACAGACAGTCGGAGGAACTTATTTAAAAGTTTCTCTTACTTCCGACCGAAGAATAAATCCTTTTGATTTGCCGAAGCCGATTAAAGATGAAGAAGTTCAGCCTGGGGATTTGCTTCGTTCCAATATTATAAATTTGCAGGGTTTGCTGAAAATTATGCTCGGGCAGATGACTCCGCTGGAAGATTCGCTTTTGGATAAAGCTCTTAATGATGTTTACAGGATAAAGGGAATTACGATGGATTTGGTTGATCCGTCGGATAAAACTCCGCCGACGATGGAAGATCTTGAATCTATTTTAAGTTCAATGGAAGGCGCGCAGTCTCTTGCCCAGCGTTTGCAGAAATTTACTACGGGAACTTATGGCGGAATTTTCAATAAGCCGACTAACGTTAATTTGGAAAGCGGGCTTATGGTTTTTTGCATTCGTGATTTGGAAGATGCTTTGCGGCCGATCGCGATGTACGTTATTTTGAATTATATTTGGACGCGGATACGCACCGAACTTAAACGCAGAATTCTGATTGTTGATGAGGCATGGTCAATAATGCAACACGAAGATTCCGCAAAATTTTTGTTCGGGCTTGTGAAGCGCGCGAGAAAATATTATCTCGGCGTTACAACAATTACGCAGGACGTTGAGGATTTCGTTAATAACGGCTACGGAAAACCGATAATTACAAACTCTTCAATGCAGTTGCTTTTGAAACAGGCGCCGTCGGCAATGGAAGTTTTGACTAAAATTTTCAATCTTACGGAGGGCGAAAAATATATGCTACTTAATTCGGGAGTCGGGCAAGGGTTGTTTTTCGCAGGATTAAAACACGTTGCGATTCAGGTAATCGCTTCGTTCGCTGAAGATAAATTGGTTACTACGAATCCGGAGGAGGTTTTGAAGGCCAAAGCGGTTTGAGCAAAAACCTGCTGACACATTGTTGCAGTCTGCGGCATATTCTTTGCGAACATTTTTGCCTGCTGGATCGCGGGATCATGCTTTGCATAGCAAAGTGGCGAGGGTACTCCCGAGCCAATCCCGCGGTCGTCGCGAGGGCGTACATGTAGCCCGAGCGACAAGCAGGCTTTGTTCGCAAAGAATATGCCGCAGACTAAAGCATAACAATGTGCCAGCAGGTTTTTGCTATTCTATTTCCTCAATCCCCCCAGCTTTTTGTTTCCGCATATACCTTGTTCTATGTGGAGCCTGCAACATTGCATCAATCGTTGCTTTATCC